>CAYNUN010000438.1:0-2033 GCA_964400345.1 uncultured Methylobacteriaceae bacterium | reverse complement strand
ATCGTCGGTGAGAAGCAGCATGTCCAAACGTAAAGTCATCATTACCTGCGCGGTCCCGGGCGCGATCCATACCCCGTCGATGTCGCCTCATCTGCCGATTACGGCCGAAGAGATCGCCGACGCCGCCATCGGCGCTGCGGAGGCCGGCGCGGCCATCGTCCATCTGCACGCACGCAACCCCGAAAACGGCCGTCCGGATCAGACCCCGGAAGGGTTCGCTCCCTTCGTCAAGGTCATCAAGCAACGCTCGAACGTCGTCATCAACCTTACCTCCGGCGGTTCGCCGGTGATGCGGGTCGAGGAGCGCGTGCTCCCCGCCAAGCACTTCAAGCCGGAAGTCGCTTCGCTGAACATGGGCACGATGAATTTCGGCCTGTTCGGCATGCTCGACCGCTTCAAGGAGTTCAAGCACGAGTGGGAGCCGCAGCACCTCGGCAACCGCGACATCGTGTTCCGGAACACCTTCAAGGACATCGAATTCATCTTCGAGACGCTGGGCGCCTCGGGAACGCGGTTCGAGTTCGAATGCTACGACACCGCTCATCTCTACAACCTGCACTATTACTACCAACGCGGGATGGTGAAGGGGCCGCTGTTCATTCAGACGGTGTTCGGGCTTCTCGGCGGCATCGGCGCGCATCCGGAAGACGTGATTCACATGAAGCGCACGGCCGATCGCCTCTTCGGCGACGATTACCGCTGGTCGGTGCTCGGCGCGGGCCGCAATCAACTCCCGATCGCCGCGATGGCTGCAGCGATGGGCGGCAATGTCCGCGTCGGCCTCGAGGATTCTCTGTGGGCCGGTCCCGGCAAGCTCGCCGAATCCAACGCTCAGCAAGTTCGTCTTGTGCGTCAGATCATCGAAGGGCTGGGCCTCGAAATCGCCACCCCCGACGAAGCGCGCGAGATACTTGCGCTCAAGGGCGGCGACAAGACGAACATCTGAACGTCGTCGAAGTCGGTCGCTTTCGCCTCGCAGCATCAGCGACCGGAGTTCTCAAAAAAAAGCCGGGTCGGATTCAACCGATCTCCCGTAACGAAAGCTCAGGGAGGCTTCCAATGATTTCTTCAAAGACAATGCTTCTGGCCGCCGTCGGCGCGCTCGCAATCGGGTTCGGATCCGACCGCGCAGCCGCCGACACGATCACGCTCCGCATCGGTGCGGGGCATCCCGCCGCGGCGACATGGATCACCACGATCCGTGAAGGCTTCATGCCGCAGGTCGCCGAGCGCGTGAAAAAGGAGACCAAGCACGAGATCCGTTGGTCCGAAGCCTGGGGCGGTTCCGTCTGCAAGCTTGGCGAATGTCTCGAAGCCGTCGAATCCGGCCTGCTCGACATGGGGGAACTTCAAACCCCGTTCGAACCCGCCAAGCTGATGGCGCAGAACTTCTCCTTCTTTGCGCCGTTCGGTACACACGACCCGCGCGTCGGGGTGAAGCTGATCCGCCAGACCTATGATGAAGTTCCCGCTCTGAAAAAGAGCCTTGAAGACCGCTACAAGCAGGTCTTCATCGGGGTCGGCATTCTCGGCAATTACGGTCTCTTGACCTCGTTCACTTGGGACAAGATCGAGCAGCTGGCCAATCAGAAGGTTGCGGCCGCAGGGCCCAATATTCCTTGGGTGCAGGCCGTCGGCATCGTTCCCGTTCAGTCGAACCTGAACGAGGCCTACACCTCCATGCAGACGGGCGTCTACAACGGCTGGGTCATGTTCCCGGACGGCGTGACGTCCTTCAAGCTGGAGGAAGTGTCCAAGCAGTTCACCATCACGGGCTTCGGCGTCATCGCCACGCCTCTTTTGACGATGAACAAGGACAAGTGGGACAGCCTGCCCAAGGACGTGCAGGCCATCATCCTCGAAGAAGGCAAGAACTGGAGCACCCGCGCAGGCGAATTCACCGCCGGCAAGCAGGATGCCGCCTTCGCGACGATGAAGGCCAAAGGCGTCCGGATCGTCGAGTTGAGCGCGGCCGACCGGAAGCTCTGGGCGTCCAAGCTTCCGAACATCCCCAAGGAGCGCACGGCCGAGAT
>CAYNUN010000437.1:0-2040 GCA_964400345.1 uncultured Methylobacteriaceae bacterium | reverse complement strand
ATCGACGGCCTGTCGCCCGCCATCTCCATCGAGCAGAAGACGACGTCGAAGAATCCGCGGTCGACCGTCGGCACCGTCACCGAGATCCACGATTACATGCGCCTTCTCTGGGCGCGCGTCGGCGTGCCCTACTCGCCCGCCACCGGTCTTCCCATCGAGAGCCAGACCGTTTCGCAGATGGTCGATCGCGTGCTCGCTCTGCCCGAGAAGACACGTCTTTATCTGCTGGCCCCCGTCATCCGCGGCCGCAAGGGCGAATACCGGAAGGAACTGGCCGATTTCCAGAAGCGCGGCTTCCAGCGCGTGAAGATCGACGGCGCCTTCCACGAAGTCGCCGAAGCGCCCGCCCTCGACAAGAAGCTCAAGCACGACATCGACGTCGTGGTCGACCGCATCGTCGTCCGCCCGGACATGGCGGCCCGCCTTGCGGAAAGCTTCGAGACCGCGCTCGACCTCGCCGACGGCATCGCCGTCGTCGAATATGCCGAGGAGAAGGACGAGAAGGGCGAGCCCAAGCGCATCGTCTTCTCGCAGAAATTCGCCTGCCCCGTGTCCGGCTTCACGATTTCCGAGATCGAGCCGCGTCTGTTCTCCTTCAACAACCCCTTCGGCGCCTGCCCCTCCTGCGACGGCCTCGGTCACGAGATGACCATGGATCCGATGCTCGTCGTGCCGGACGAGACGCTGACGCTCCGCGGCGGCGCGGTCGCGCCCTGGGCGCGCTCGACCTCGCCCTATTACGGCCAGACGCTCGACGGACTCGGCGCGCATTTCGGCTTCAAGCTGACGACAGCTTGGAAGGACCTGTCCGACGAGGCGAAGAACGCGATCCTTTACGGGACCGGCACGAAGCCCGTGCGCTTCCGCTACGACGACGGCATGCGCGCCTATGAGGTCAACAAGCCCTTCGAAGGCGTCGTCCGCAATCTCGAGCGCCGCTGGAAGGAGACGGACAGCGATTGGGCGCGCGAGGAGATCGGGCGCTACATGTCCGAGACGCCCTGCAGCGCCTGTTCCGGCTTCCGCCTCAAGCCGGAGGCGCTCGCGGTGCGGGTGGCGGAGAGCCATATCGGCCATGCCCAGCAGCTGTCCGTCCGCGACGCGCAGCAATGGTTCGCCTCGCTCCCCGACAAGCTCGATCCGAAGAAGAACGAGATCGCGGGCCGCATCCTCAAGGAGATCCGCGACCGGCTGAACTTCCTCGTCGATGTCGGGCTCGATTACCTCACCCTCGGCCGCGCCTCGGGGACCCTGTCGGGCGGCGAGAGCCAGCGCATCCGCCTCGCCTCGCAGATCGGCTCGGGCCTCACCGGCGTTCTCTACGTTCTCGACGAGCCGTCGATCGGCCTGCATCAGCGCGACAACGAGCGCCTGCTGCAGACGCTGAGGCGCCTGCGCGATCTCGGCAACACCGTCATCGTCGTCGAGCATGACGAGGACGCGATCCTGCAGGCCGACCACGTCGTCGACGTCGGCCCCGGCGCGGGCATCCATGGCGGGCGGATCGTGTCGCAGGGCACGCCCGAACACGTCATGAACGATCCGAATTCGCTCACGGGCCGCTATCTGACGGGCGAATTGTCGGTCCGCGTGCCCGAGAAGCGCCGCAAGCCGTCGAAGAGCCGGATGCTCCGGCTCGTCGGGGCGCGAGGCAACAACCTCAAGAACGTCACGGCGGAGATCCCGCTCGGCGCCTTCACCTGCATCACGGGCGTCTCGGGCGGCGGCAAGTCGACGCTCGTCATCGACACGCTCTACAAGGCCGCCGCGCGCCGCCTCAACGGCGCGCTGGAACACCCCGCGCCCTTCGAGCGCATCGAGGGGCTGGAGCATCTGGACAAGGTCATCGACATCGACCAGTCGCCCATCGGCCGCACGCCGCGCTCGAACCCGGCGACCTATACGGGGGCCTTCACGCCGATCCGCGAATGGTATGCGGGCCTGCCCGAGGCCAAGGCGCGCGGCTACAAGCCGGGCCGCTTCTCCTTCAACGTCAAGGGCGGCCGCTGCGAGGCCTGCCAGGGCGACGGCGTCATCAAG
>CAYNUN010000436.1:0-2041 GCA_964400345.1 uncultured Methylobacteriaceae bacterium | reverse complement strand
AACCCGCCTGCGTGAAGCGGAAGATGTTGTCGACGAAGAACAGCACGTCCTGGCCCTGATCGCGGAAATGTTCCGCGACGGTGAGGCCCGTCAGCGCGACGCGGGCGCGCGCGCCCGGAGGCTCGTTCATCTGACCGTAGACGAGGGCGCATTTCGAGCCTTCGCCGCCGCCGTGCTTGTTCACGCCGGATTCGATCATCTCGTGATAGAGGTCGTTGCCTTCGCGGGTGCGCTCGCCGACGCCGGCGAACACGGAGTAGCCGCCATGCGCCTTCGCGACGTTGTTGATCAGTTCCATGATCAGCACGGTCTTGCCGACGCCCGCGCCGCCGAACAGGCCGATCTTGCCGCCCTTGGCGTAGGGGGCGAGAAGGTCGACGACCTTGATGCCCGTCTCCAGGATCTGCGCCTCGGTCGACTGTTCGGCATAAGACGGCGCCGCCGCATGGATCGGGCGGTAGCCTTCGTTCGAGACCGGGCCCGCTTCGTCGACGGGCTCGCCGATCACGTTGATGATGCGGCCGAGCGTGCCCGCGCCGACGGGCACCGCGATCGGGGCGCCGGTGTCGCGGACGGGCTGTCCGCGGACCAGACCCTCGGTCGTGTCCATCGAGATCGTGCGGACGGAATTCTCGCCGAGATGCTGCGCGACCTCGAGAACGAGGCGGTTGCCGTTGTTCTCGGTTTCGAGCGCGTTGAGGATTTCGGGGAGGTGGCCGTCGAACTGAACGTCGACGACGGCGCCGATCACCTGCGTGACGCGTCCGGTGGGGGTGGAAGCCATGGTGCTGTCCTCGGTCTAGGTTCGGTCAGAGCGCTTCCGCGCCCGAGATGATTTCGATGAGTTCCTTGGTGATCATCGCCTGACGCGTCCTGTTGTAGGTCGTCGTCTGCTTCTTGATCATCTCGCCCGCATTGCGGGTGGCGTTGTCCATCGCGCTCATGCGCGCGCCCTGTTCGGAGGCGGCGTTCTCCAGCAGCGCGCGGAAGACCTGCATCGACAGGTTGCGCGGCAGAAGCGAGGCGAGGATTTCGGTCTCGTCGGGTTCGAAGTCGTAGGGCGCGTCCTCCGCACCCGCCGCCGCATCCGGAATCTGCGCCGGAATCAGCTGCTGCGCGGTCGGGATCTGGGCGATCACCGAGCGGAAGCGCGAATAGAAGACGGTGGCGACGTCGAATTCGCCCGCCTCGAACATCGCGATGATGCGACGGCCGATCTCGTCCGCATTGCCGAAGCCGACATTGCGCACCGAGCGCAGCTCGATGAGGTCGACGATCTGCTTCTCGAACTGGCGCTTGAGGACGTCGTAGCCCTTCTTGCCCACGCAGAGGATCTTGACCGTCTTGCCTTCAGCCGCCAGCGCCACCGCCCGTTCGCGGGCGAGGCGCACGATCGACGTGTTGAACGCGCCGCAAAGGCCGCGTTCCGCCGTGCAGACGACGAGCAGATGCGTCTTGTCGGCGCCCGTGCCCGTGAGCAGGCGCGGAGCCGCGGGATTGCCCGCCGCGCCGCGCGCGACATTGGCGAGCATCGCGTTCATGCGCTCCGCATAGGGGCGCGCCGCCTCGGCCGCGGTCTGGGCGCGACGGAGCTTGGCCGCCGCGACCATCTGCATGGCCTTGGTGATCTTCTGCGTCGCCTTCACCGAGGCGATGCGGTTGCGTAGGTCCTTCAGCGAAGGCATGCGCCCGCCCCTTTATGGATTACGCGAAGGACTTCGCGAAGGCGTCGACGACGTCCTTCAGCTTCTTCCCCGATTCGTCCGACAGGTCCTTGGACGTGCGGATCGCGTCGAGGAGATCCTTGTGCTTGGTGCGGAGCAGCGAGAGCAGGCCGTCCTCGAAGGCGCGGACCCGGTTGACCGGGATCGCGTCGAGATAGCCGTTCACGCCGGCATAGATCACGCAGACCTGTTCTTCCGTCTGCAGCGGCGAGAACTGCTGCTGCTTCAGGAGTTCGGTCAGGCGCGCGCCGCGGTTGAGCAGGCGCTGCGTCGTGGCGTCGAGGTCGCCGCCGAACTGCGCGAAGGCCGCCATCTCG
>CAYNUN010000435.1:0-2042 GCA_964400345.1 uncultured Methylobacteriaceae bacterium | reverse complement strand
GCCTACCGCCTACTGCCCGCCGCCCACCCTTACCGTGCCCGCAGAAACGCCTCCACGCGCTCCCGCGTCGGGATCGGGGCGACCGCGCCGTAGCCCAGCGTCGAAATCGCGGCCGCCGCATTGGCATAGGCCGCGGCGGCGAAGGGGTCGCGGCCGTTGCGGAGCCATTCCGCGAGAAAGGCCCCGTCGAACGTGTCGCCCGCGCCCGTCGCGTCGACCGCCTCGACGGGCAATGCGGGAATCAATCGCCGCTCGCCCGGCACGGCGACCATGGTGCCGTCCTTGCCCATGGTCAGCGCCACGATGCGGCAGCCCATGGCGAGATAGGCGTCGCAGACGTCTTCGGCGCGATCGAGCCCGGTCAGCCGGCGTGCATCGTCGAAGCCCGGCAGGCAGATGTCGGATTGCGCGACGGCCGCATGGATGACCGCCCGTGCCCGGTCGAGCGGCCACAGCCGCAGCCGAAGATTGGTGTCGTAGCTCACCGCCGTGCCGGAGGCGCGCGCATGCCCGATCGCGTCGAACACCGCATCCGCCGCCGAATTCGAGATCGCCTGGCTGATGCCCGACACATGCAGCACTTCGGACGCCGCGATCATGTCGCGCGGCAGTTCGGCCGACGTCACGAGGCAGGCCGCCGAGCCCGCGCGTCGATAGGTGAATTCATGCCCCTCCGGGCCGTGCGTGATGAAATAGATCCCCGTCGCGCCGCCCTCGCGCATGATCACCCGCGAGCGGTCGACGCCCTCTCGGTCCCACAGCGCGAGAAAATCGCGACCGAAGGCGTCGTCGCCCAGCCCGGTGAAGAAGGCCGTCTTCGCGCCCTGCCGCGCGGCCGCGATCACCGCGTTCGACGTATCGCCGCCGAAGCCGGGGAGGAACACCGCCTCGCCGTCGCGCAGCACGGAATTGAGCTCCATGAGCGGCTCGCCGAAGCCGAGGACGTGAATGGACTTCATCAAGGGCCTGCACTGCGGAAACGGTCGTCTAAATCGATACAATGCACTGTCCCCGACGCGGCGCAACCCGCAGCGGGCCCGATCGGGGCTCGCCACGGAGATTCGCGGCTCTTGCGGGTCCGCGCGCCCATGGCCATATTCGTTTCGCGCCTCCGGAGGGGGGCGCGGGCGTGCCGCTTCGGCGGGCGCCGTTCCCCGAAGTGCCTTCAAGGGCTTCGTCCAAGGGCTTGTCGATGTCCAGGGTCCCGTCTCTGTCTTCTCCTCTCCTGCTCGGTTTCGACGAGATCGAACGGGCGCTCGACCGGGTCGCCAAGGCGGCCTCGGACGGCTATCCGCCCTACAACATCGAACGGCTTCCGCGAACCGACCGGCTCCCGGAGCGTTTGCGGATCACTCTGGCGGTGGCGGGCTTCACCCGCGACCAGCTCGAAGTGACGCTCGAAGACAACCAACTCGTCATCCGCGGGCGTCAGACCGACGACAAGGAACGCCATTATCTGCATCGCGGCATCGCCGCACGGCAGTTCCAGAAGGCGTTTCTGCTGGTCGACGGCATGGAGGTCCTCGGGGCCGACCTGACCAACGGCCTTCTGTCCGTGGATCTCGTGAAGCCTGAACCCGAGCGCGTGGTGCGGACCATCGACATCGTCGCGCGCGACTGACGGTCCCGTCCGGCCGTATTCCCCACCGCTCGCCACCGCTCATGAGGAGGGTGCGATGACCATGATCGCCAAATTCCGAAACGACGTGATGACGCCCGCCGCATTCGCCTCCCTCGGCGACGGCAAGCTCGCTTACGTGAAGCCGATCCGCTCCGACGACGTCCCCCGCATCTTCCCGGGCGCTCCGGCGCTCGATCCGGGCCTCGACCTCTTCGCCCTTCTCGGCGCGGACGGCACCCCGATCATGATCACCGACTCCCGCGACGCGGCTCTCGCCAATGCCTGGGAGCACGATCTCGAAACGGTGAGCATCCACTGACGCCCGCCGCGGCCGCCGCCTCCGCCGGCGGCCCGAACTCGTCCGTCCCCCGTCATGCCCGCGAACGCGGGCATCCACGACTTGGGGCGGCGAAGGAACGAC
>CAYNUN010000434.1:0-2051 GCA_964400345.1 uncultured Methylobacteriaceae bacterium | reverse complement strand
CGAACAGGGCAGGAGCGTCTCATGGCCGCCGATTCCGTCGATGTCGTACCCACGGGCGAAATCACCGTGGACGGATTGCTGTTCGGGACGCGCTGGAACACGCCGAACCTGACCTTCTCCTTTCCCGCCGCCGCGGCCGATTACGGGGCCGATTATGCGTGGGCGGGCGGGGCGGCGGAGCCTGCGGACGGCTTCCTGCCCTTCACCTCGCAGCAGGCGGCGGGCATCCGCGGCGTTCTGGAGGATTTCGCCGCGGTCGCCGCGATCCGCTTCACGGAGACCGCCCGCGGCGACGGTGATCTCCGTTTCGCGCGCTCGCTGTCGGTCGACCGGGACGGAGCCTTCGCCTGGGCCTATTATCCTGATGCGGGCGCGGGCGGGGACGTCTGGTTCAGGAATGCTTGGACCACCGCCCCGGCGGTCGGGAGCTTCGATCACCTTGCCGTGATGCACGAGATCGGCCATGCGCTCGGCCTCAAGCATTCCTTCGAGACGTCGGGCCGCGCGGGCGCCGAGTTTCCCCGCCTGCCCGCCGCGCTCGACGGCAACGCCTTCACCGTGATGTCCTACGACGCCTTTCCCGGCGCCGGTTACAACGTCGTCGCGGCGGGCAGCCATCCGCAGACGCCGATGCAATACGACGTCGCGGCCCTTCAGGCGCTCTACGGGGCGAATTTCACGACGCATGCGGGCGACACCGTCTATGCGTGGGACGGGACGACGGGCCGGGCCTTCGTCGACGGCGTCGGTCGCGGCGTCGTCGCCGGCAACAAGATCTACGAGACCGTCTGGGACGGCGGCGGGCGCGACGTCTACGACTTCTCCTCCTTCTCCGCGGCGCTGAAGCTCGATCTCCGGCCGGGCGGATGGGTGTCCCTCGTCGATCCCGCGGGCGGGCCGCAGGCCTCCTTCGGCGGCGGCGTCTTCGCGCCGGGCATGGTCGCCAACGCCTTCCTCTTCAAGGGCGATGCGCGATCGCTGATCGAGAACGCGATCGCCGGGTCCGGCTCGGACATGGTCACGGGCAATGTCGCGGCCAATCGGCTCGAAGGGCGCGCGGGCGCGGACACGCTCGCGGGCGGGGCCGGGGCCGATACGCTGATCGGCGGCGCGGGCGCGGACCGCCTCGACGGCGGGGCGGGCTTCGACGCGGCGAGCTATGCCGCCGCCCCCGGCGCGGTGACCGCGAGCCTCGCGGCGGGAACGGGTTCCCTCGGCGAGGCGACGGGCGACGTCTACCTGTCCGTGGAGTCGCTTGCGGGCTCCGGCTGGAATGATCGGCTGACGGGCAACGACGCGGCCAATGTGCTCCGCGGCCTCGGGGGAGCCGACCGGCTCTCGGGCGGGGCGGGGGCGGATACGCTGATCGGCGGTGCGGGATCCGACGTCCTGATCGGCGGTGCGGGAGCGGACGTGTTCGTGCTCGGCCTCGAAAGCGGGGGCGAGCGGATCCTCGATTTCGCGACGGGCCCGTTACATGACCTGTTGCGGGTCCCCGCGAGCCTCTACGCCTCCGCGTCCGATGCTCTCGCCCATGCGGTGCAGCTCGGTTCGGACGTGCATCTCGCCTTGGCGCCGGGCGGCGGCGTCACCCTCGTGAATCTGACGCTTGCGAGCCTTTCCGTGGAGGATTTCGTGCTCGGCTGAACCGCCCGCTTGACCGCGGGTCGGGACGCCGACAGGTTCGGCGCTTCCGAGCGGGAGACGAGCATGCGTTTCGAAGGCACCGAATCCTATGTCGCGACCGAGGATCTCGCCGTCGCGGTCAATGCCGCGGTCGTCCTCGAGCGCCCCTTGCTGGTGAAGGGTGAACCGGGCACGGGCAAGACCGTGCTGGCCGAGGAGATCGCCCGCGCGCTGGGTGCGCCGCTCATCACATGGCACATCAAGTCGACGACGAAAGCCGCTCAAGGCCTTTACGAATATGACGCCGTGTCCCGCCTCCGGGACGGCCAGCTCGGCGATCCCCGCGTCTCCGACATCCGCAACTACATCCGCAAGGGCAAGCTCTGGGAGGCCTTCGAAGGCGCGGCGCGGCCCGTGCTGCTGAT
>CAYNUN010000433.1:0-2053 GCA_964400345.1 uncultured Methylobacteriaceae bacterium | reverse complement strand
GGAAGACGTGGATGCCCGCATGCGCGGGCATGACGGTCGAGGGGCGGTCGGCAAAAGGCAGTGAGCCGTAGGCGGTAGGCGGTAGGCGGTAGGCATTGGCCGCTGCGGCCCCTGTCGTCATGCCCGCGGACGCGGGCATCCACGACTTTTAGGGGGCGTCGCAAGGAAGACGTGGATGCCCGCATGCTCGGGCATGACGGTCGAGGGGGGGGCTTACTCCTGCGGTAGGTCGCCATTTGCCCCAGACGTGGATGCCCGCATGCGCGGGCATGACGATCGATTCGGCGTCGCGTGATGCCTACCGCCTTCCCGCCGGCGGCTACCGGCCGCCGCCGAGGCGGGTGAGGGCTTCCTGGAGTTTTTCGCGGCGGGCGGCGGATTCTTCGAGGCGGTCGCGCTGTTCTTCGACGACCTCTTCGGGGGCGCGGGCCATGAAGTCGGCGTTGCCGAGCTTGGCTTCGATCTTCCGCATTTCGCCGTCGAGCTTCTCGATCTCCTTGGCGAGACGGGCGTGCTCCGCAGGGATGTCGATCACGCCTTCGAGCGGGAGCGCCGCCACTTCGCCGCGGACCACCATCTGGATGGATTGGGCGGGAGGACCGGCGGCGAAGGAGATGTCCGACAATCTCGCAAGACGCTTCAGCGTCTCGCTCCAACGTGTTGCCCACGCTTTCGTTTCAGCGTCCGTCGTCACCAGGACGAGCGGGATCTGAGCGCCGGCGGGAACGTTGGTTTCGGAACGGGCGGAGCGGATCTCGGAGACGAGATCGACCAGACGGCCGATTTCCGCCTCGGCGGCGGGGTCGACGAAACCTTCGTATTTCGGCCAGTCGGCGAGCGCGAGGATGGTTTCGCGCTTCGGACCCTCCGCGCCCTTCACGGCCCAGAGTTCTTCCGTGACATAGGGCATGAAGGGATGGAGCAGCTTGGCGATGCCGTCGAGCACGAAGGCGACGCAGGCGCGCGTCTCGGCCTTGGCGGTCTCGTCCTCGCCCATCAGAACGGGCTTGGCGAGTTCGAGATACCAATCGCAGAACACGTTCCAGACGAAGCGATAGGCGGCATTCGCCGCATCGTTGAAGCGATAGGCCTCGATGGCGGCGGTGACTTCGTCGACGGCCTTGGCGAGTTCGCCCAGAGCCCAGCGGTTGAGCGGAAGAGCCGCCGATTTCGGATCGAATTCCGTGCGGACGCAGCCGTTCATCTCGGCGAAGCGGGCGGCGTTCCAGAGCTTCGTCGCGAAATTGCGGTAGCCTTCGACGCGCTGCGTCGAGAGCTTGATGTCGCGACCCTGCGCGGCCATGGCGGCGAGCGTGAAGCGCAGCGCATCGGCGCCGAAACGGTCCACGAGATCGATCGGGTCGATCACGTTGCCCTTCGACTTCGACATCTTCGCGCCCTTCTCGTCGCGGACGAGGGCGTGGATGTAGACGGTCGAGAAGGGAACCTCGTCCATGAACTCGATGCCCATCATCATCATCCGGGCGACCCAGAAGAAGATGATGTCGAAGCCCGTCACGAGGACGTTGGTCGGATAGTAACGCGCGAGTTCCGGCGTCGCGTCGGGCCAGCCCAGCGTCGAGAAGGGCCAGAGCGCGGAAGAGAACCAAGTGTCGAGGACGTCCTCGTCGCGCGTCAACGCGACCGGCTTGCCGTAATGCTTCGCGGCGGCGGCCTGCGCCTCGGCTTCCGAATGTTCGACGAAGACCGTGCCGTCCGGGCCGTACCAGGCCGGAATCTGATGCCCCCACCAGAGTTGGCGGGAGATGCACCAGGGCTCGATGTTTTCGAGCCATTGAAAATAGGTCTTTTCCCAGTTCTCGGGGACGAATTTCGTCTTGCCCGTGCGGACGGCCTCCATCGCGGGCTGGGCGAGGGTCTTGGCGTCCACATACCACTGGTCGGTGAGATAGGGCTCGATGACGACGTTCGACCGGTCGCCGTGCGGGACCGTGTGCGTCGTGGGCTCGATCTTCGCGACGAGGCCGCGCTCGGCCATGAGGGCGACCACCTTCACGCGGGCGGCGAAGCGGTCGAGGCCGTGCAGCGCCCT
>CAYNUN010000432.1:0-2054 GCA_964400345.1 uncultured Methylobacteriaceae bacterium | reverse complement strand
TGGGAAGGCTCCGATCGCGTCGTGCCCGGCGGCTACGGCACGCTGGTGGCGATGGAGGCGGCGGGCCTTCCGATCCGGCTCGACTGTCCGGCGACGGGCGTCGCGGTGAAGCGGCGGCATGTCGAGATCGCCACGCCGCGCGGAACGATCAAGGCCGCGCATGTCGTGGTGACCGTGCCTCTCGGCGTGCTGGCGGCGGAGAAGATCCGTTTCGCGCCCGGTCTTCCGCTCGAAACGATCCGCGCCATCGAGGGGCTGTCGATGGGGGCGCTCACCAAGGTGGTGATGCGGTTCGACGGCGAGCGCTTCGGCATCGCGCAGGGCGACGATTTCGTCGTGATCGATTTCGGGGCGGGGCCGATGACCTTCGAGATGTGGCCGTTCGATCGCGACATCGTGATCGGCACGACGGGCGGCGACGGCGGGCGCGATCTCGGTGCGCGCGGCGAGGCGGAGGCCGTGGCCGCGGCGCTCGACGCCTTCGCCTCGGTCGTCGGCGCGACGGCGCGGGAGCGGTTCCTCGGCGGCCGTCTCGCCGAATGGTGGCATGACCCGCATGCGCACGGCTCCTATTCGATCGTCCGCCCCGGCCATGCGGGTGCGCGGGCGGCGCTGGGACGGCCAGTGGCGGGCAGCGTCTGGTTCGCGGGTGAGGCGACCGCGGGCGGCGGTGCGATGACCGTCGGCGGCGCGACGCTGGAAGGGCGGCGGGTCGCCGGAGCGATCCTGTCGGGCACGCAGTGAGCGTGAGGCCTCGGACACCCCGCGGTGTTCGGCGCCGTCGGTTTCCCGGCCCGCATGCGTGTCGATCTTTCGGCCGGGACGGTCTATGAGGGCATCGAGGTCACGCTCATGAACGCCCCTTCGATTCTCGTCTTCGATTCAGGCCTCGGCGGTCTCACGGTGCACGCTCATGTCGCGCGGGCGCGGCCTGACGCGCGCATCGTCTATGTCGCGGACGACGCGGTGTTTCCTTACGGGCGTCTGACGAACGACGAGCTGATCGCGCGCGTCACCGCCGTCTTCTCCATCCTCGTGCCCAAGATCGAACCGGACCTGATCGTGATCGCCTGCAACACGGCGTCGACGATCGCATTGGCGGCGCTGCGCGAGCGCTTCACGACGCCCTTCGTCGGAACGGTTCCGGCCGTGAAGCCCGCCGCTGCGGCTTCCCGCTCGCGGCGCTTCAGCGTGCTCGGCACGCTCGGGACCGTCAGGCAGGAATACACGGCGGAATTGATCCGGAACTTCGCGTCGGACTGTAAAGTGACGCTCGTCGGCGCGCCGCGTCTCGCGGCGTTGGCGGAAGCGCATATGCGCGGGGAGCCCGTGTCGGACGCCGATCTTATCGCCGAGATCGCGCCCTGTTTCGTCGAGGACGCAGGCGGGCGGACGGATGTCGTCGCGCTCGCCTGCACGCATTATCCGTTGGTTCTTCAGCGCCTTGAAGCGCTGGCGCCATGGCCCGTGACCTGGATCGACCCTGCGCCCGCCATCGCCCGGCGGGTCGTTCAGCTCCTCGGCGAGGCGCCCGTCGGCGTCCCCGCCCGCACCGACGGCAAGGCGATCTTCACCGCCGGCCGGGCCCTCTCCCCGGCCTTCGAGAAGGTTCTGGCGGAGAGGGGCCTCCCGGAAAACGAGATCGAGATCATCCCGTCTCTGTTGACGCCCGCGGCCGCCTCCTTTAAGTGACCGATACGACGAAAGGGCGGGCCTTGCGGCTCGCCTTTTCGTTCGACGCACCCGTGATCCCGTAGCGCTGCGCGCTTCGCGGATCTGTCGGTCCCGTTTTCGGACGGGGCAGAGGAGGGCGCGTTCCTCAACTCGAACCTCAGAGGACCGCGATGACCAAGCGCATCCAGGCCAAGCACAAGATCGACCGCCGTCTCGGCCAGAATATTTGGGGCCGCCCGAAGTCCCCCGTCAACAAGCGCGAATACGGCCCCGGCCAGCACGGCCAGCGCCGCAAGGGCAAGATGTCGGACTTCGGCACGCAGCTGCGCGCCAAGCAGAAGCTCAAGGGCTATTACGGCTCGATCTCCGAGAAGCAGTTC
>CAYNUN010000431.1:0-2056 GCA_964400345.1 uncultured Methylobacteriaceae bacterium | reverse complement strand
GATGAGGGCGTTCTTCCGGATCGCGGCCGACGCGTTCGAGCGCTTCAACGAGGACGACGGCTGGGCCATCGCCTCCCATGTCGCGCTGTCGGCGCTGACCTCGCTGTTTCCGTTCCTGATCTTCCTCACCACGCTGGCGGGCTTCATCGGGCGCGAAAATCTGGCGACGGAGGCGACGTCGCTGATCTTCGACGTCTGGCCCGAAGTCGTCGCCCGGCCGATCGCCAAGGAGATCGAAGCCGTGGTCGGCACGGCCGGAACCGGGCTTCTGACGCTCGGCGCAGGGCTGGCGCTGTTGTTTTCGAGCACGGGCATCGAGGCGCTACGTGTCGCGCTCAACCGGGCCTACGGCGTCAAGGAGCCGCGCGGCTGGCTCGTCATGCGGCTCGAATCGCTGGTCTTCGTGCTGCTGGCCGCCGTGGCGCTGCTGGGCTTCGCCTTCTTCGTCGTCGTGGCGCCCGCGATCCGCGACGGCGTGATCCGCTTAGCGCCCGAACTCGCGCCCTATGCGGGCGTGCTGACGACGACGCGGCTCCTGCTCGCGACCACGCTCGTCGTGTTCACGCTGTTTCTGCTCCATTTGAAGCTGCCCTGCGGCCGGCGGTCGATCGCCGACGTCTGGCCGGGCATCGCGGTCACCGTGCTGCTCTCCTCCGCCTATGCGCTGGGCTTCGCCCTCTATCTGCGCGGCGCGGCCCAGACCTATGTGAAGACCTATGCGGGCCTGTCCTCGGCCATGATCGCGCTCGTCTTCCTCTATGCATTGTCGGCGACCTTCATCTATGGCGGCGAATTCAACGCGGCGGCGATGCGGCGGCGCGGCCCTCCCCGCCCGCCTTCGAACGCCTGAGGCTCGACGCGGGCCGCGCGCGCCATACAACCTCGGGGGTGTCGACCGAAAGGATCAGTTCCGTGCTTCAGACCACCATCGCCGGCAGCCTCCCCAAACCGTCCTGGCTCGCCGAGCCTGAAAAGCTCTGGGCCGCATGGCGTCAGTCGGGCGATGCGCTCCTCGAAGCCAAGCGCGACGCCACGATCCTCGCGGTGAAGGAGCAGGAGCTTGCGGGCATCGACATCGTCGGCGACGGCGAGCAGGCGCGGCAGCATTTCGTGCACGGCTTCCTCGAACGCGTCGCGGGCGTCGATTTCGAGAAGCGGGTGACGATGGGCATCCGCAACAACCGCTACGAGGCGCAGGTTCCGACCGTCACGGCTCCGCTGACCCGCATGGGTCCGGTCCATTCCTTCGAGGCGGGGATCGCGCGCGCGGCGACCGCGAAGAAGCTGAAATTCACCCTGCCCGGCCCGATGACGATCATCGACACGATCGCCGACGGCTATTACGGCGACCGCGTGAAGATGGCGATGGCCTTCGCGGACCTCCTCAACGAGGAGGCCAAGGAATTGGAGGCGCTCGGCGTCGACGTGATCCAGTTCGACGAGCCCGCCTTCAACGTCTACATGGATCAGGTCCGCGATTGGGGCATCGAGGCGCTCGAGCGGGCCGCGGCGGGCCTGAAATGCACCACCGCCGTGCACATCTGCTACGGCTACGGCATCAAGGCCAATATCGAGTGGAAGCGCACGCTCGGCTCCGAATGGCGGCAATATGAGGACACCTTCCCCGTCATCGCGAAGAGCCGGATCCATCAGGTCTCGCTGGAATGCGCCGATTCCCGCGTGCCGATCGATCTGATCGCCCTGCTCGAAGGCAAGGACGTGCTGGTCGGCGCGATCGACGTGGCGAACCCCACGGTCGAGACGCCCGAAAAGGTCGCCGAGACGATCCGCACCGCCATGAAATTCGTGAAGCCCGAAAAGCTCTATCCCTGCACCAATTGCGGCATGGCGCCGCTGCCGCGCGACGTGGCGCGCGGCAAGCTCGCCGCGCTCGCGCAGGGCGCGGCGATCGTCCGCCGCGAACTCGGCAAGGCTTGAGCCTCGACGGCTTCGGGTCGCGCGACCGCGCGCGCCCCGGAGCGGGCGGGAGGCGCGTTTTTTCGTTCGGCGGGCGGCAACGCTCGCCCCCGCCATGCGTTGAAGGCCGGGAGGGGGG
>CAYNUN010000430.1:0-2072 GCA_964400345.1 uncultured Methylobacteriaceae bacterium | reverse complement strand
GGCGATGCGTGCCTTCGTCGAGAAGATACGGACCTTTTGGAGAGCGTGATGAAGCAGAAACCCGCCGACCGCATTCTTCAGGGACTGGGAGAGGCGCTCGCCCATGCGGAGGGGCGTTCGTCGGGGGTCGTCGTCCACGTCCCGGACGCGGTCGACGTTCCCGCGATCCGCCGTTCGACCGGCCTGTCGCAGACCGCCTTCGCCGGCCGCATCGGCGTTTCGGTCGCGACCCTGAGGAATTGGGAACAGGGGCGACGTCGTCCGGAGGGTCCCGCCCGCGTGCTCCTTTCCGTCATCGCGAGGAACCCGAGGATCGTCGAGGAGACCTTGGGTTCCGCGGCCTGATCGGATCACCCGCTTCCGCCTCTTCCCCCGCTTGCCTCCTCGCCCGTCGCGTCGGATAACCGCGCACGTTCCGTGCCGGAGAATCGCCGTGACCGACGCCGCCTCTCATGTCGCAGCCCATGCCGACATCGCCGCCATGCCCTTCGAGCGTGCGCTGCAGGAGTTGGAGACGATCGTCCAGCGGCTCGAGCGCGGCGACGTGCCGCTCGAGGAATCGATCGCCATCTACGAGCGCGGCGAGGCGCTGAAGATCCGCTGCGAAGCCCTGCTCAAACAGGCGGAAATGAAGATCGAGAAGATCGCGCTGGGCGCGGACGGGCGTCCGCGCGGAACCGAGCCTTTCGACGCAGGCTGATCCCCCGACCCTGCAACGGGGCGTCGGCGGACCTATATGCGCCGTGCGGGGCGGACCGACGCGGCCCCGGACGGAGACGACCCATGACCGCGCATCATGCCGACGACCCCGCCCCCGGCGACGCCTTCGCCTGCGCGGCCATCGAGAAGGTCATCGTTCCCCGCACGAGCGACCTCGGCGGCTTCGAGGTCCGTCGCGCCCTTCCCGCAGCCGGCAAGCGCACCGTCGGCCCCTTCGTCTTCTTCGATCAGATGGGCCCGTCCGAATTCCTGCTCGGGCAGGGCATGGACGTGCGGCCCCATCCGCATATCGGCCTGTCGACGGTCACCTATCTCTTCGACGGCGGCATCATGCACCGCGACTCTCTCGGCGTCGTCCAGCCCATCCGCCCGGGCGAACTCAATCTGATGACGGCCGGGCGCGGCATCGTCCATTCCGAGCGCACCGGCGTCGAAGACCGCGCGAAGGGCGCACGCCTGTTCGGCATCCAGGCCTGGGCGGCGCTGCCCGCCTCGCATGAGGAGGTCGAACCCGCCTTCACGCATCACGCCGCCGAAGACCTTCCCCGCATCACGGGCGAGGGCAAGCGCGTGCGGCTGATCATGGGTTCGCTCTACGGCGAGACCTCCCCGGTGCGCTTTCCTTGGGCGACCTTCTATGCCGAGGCCGTGCTCGCCCCCGGCGCGATCCTGCCGCTCGACGACGACTACGAGGAGCGCGCCGTCTACATCGTCTCGGGCGAGATCGACGTCGCGGGCGACGTCTTCGGTCCCGGCCGCCTTCTCGTCTTCCGGCCGGGCGACCGCATCTCCCTGCTCGCGCTGGGCCATGCGCGGCTGATGCTGCTCGGCGGCGAGCCCTTGGACGGGCCGCGTCACGTCTGGTGGAATTTCGTCTCCTCGCGGCAGGAGCGGATCGAACAGGCCAAGGCGGAATGGGCGGCCGGGCGGTTCGACACGGTCCCCGGCGAACATGAATTCATTCCGCTTCCCACGCCGTGAAACATCGCGCGGAATTGCGGCGTTAACCCTTCAGGTGTAAGCCCTGCCGTAGTTTCAACGTTTCCAAATCTCGAACAGGATCGGTCGAAACCCAGTGCCCCGTCCCGTGAACACGCCCCTTCTCGATAGCGTCCGCATTCCCGCGGATCTCCGCAAGCTCGACGCGTCCAAGCTCAAGCAGCTCGCCGAAGAATTGCGCGCCGAAACCATCGACGCCGTGTCCGTGACGGGCGGCCATCTGGGCGCGGGCCTCGGCGTGGTCGAATTGACCGTGGCGCTGCATTACGTCTTCGACACGCCGAACGACCGTCTGATCTGGGACGTCGGGCATCAGGCCTATCCCCACAAGATCCTCACGGGTCGGCGCGACC
>CAYNUN010000429.1:0-2106 GCA_964400345.1 uncultured Methylobacteriaceae bacterium | reverse complement strand
ATCGAACTGCATCTCGAAAACGTCCCCTGCCGCGAAGAGGGCATGACCGCCTACGAGATGATGCTGTCCGAGAGCCAGGAGCGCATGCTCATGGTGCTCGACCCGGCCAAGGAGAAGGAGGCGGAAGCCGTCTTCCGCAAATGGGGCCTCGATTTCGCGATCGTCGGCTACACCACCGACACGCTGCGCTTCGTCGTCAAGCATCACGGCGAGGTCATGGCCGATCTGCCGATCAAGGAACTGGGCGACGAGGCTCCGCTCTATGATCGGCCCCATGTCGCCTCCGCGACGCCCGCCGCCGTGCTCGCCGAAGGCGTCGTGCCGCCGATGTCGACGGCGGACGCCCTCGTCCGTCTCGTCGGCACGCCCGACCTCTGCTCCAAGCGTTGGATCTGGGAGCAATACGACCATCTGATCCTCGGCAACACCGTGCAGAAGCCCGGCGGCGACGCCGCGATCGTGCGCGTGCTCGACGGCCCCAAGGGCCTCGCCATGACCTGCGACGTGACCCCGCGCTATTGCGAGGCCGACCCCGTCGAAGGCGGCAAGCAGGCGGTGGCCGAAGCGTGGCGCAACATCACCGCCGTCGGCGGCCTGCCGCTCGCGGTCACCGACAATCTCAACTTCGGCAATCCCGAACGTCCGGAGGTCATGGGCCGGTTCGTGGGCTGCATCCGCGGCATCGGCGAGGCCTGCCGCGCGCTCGACTTCCCCGTCGTGTCCGGCAACGTCTCGCTCTACAACGAGACCAACGGCGTCGGCATTCTCCCGACCCCGACGATCGGCGGCGTCGGCATTCTCGACGACGTGACCGTCCATGCGACGCTCGCCTTCAAGGCCGCGGGCGAGGCGATCGTGCTCGTCGGCGACACCCACGGCCATGTCGGGCAATCGGTGTGGCTGCGCGACGTCTGCGGTCGCGAGGAGGGCGCGCCCCCGCCCGTCGATCTCGCCGCCGAGCGCCGCAACGGCGATTTCGTGCGCGGCCTGATCCGCTCGAAGCGCGTCGCCACGGTGCACGACCTGTCGGACGGCGGCCTCGCGGTGGCCCTCGCGGAAATGGCGATGGCGGGCGGAGTCGGCGCGACGGTCCCGCTTCCCGCCGACGCGCCGACGGCGCACGGTTTCTGGTTCGGCGAGGATCAGTCGCGCTATCTCCTCGCCGCCTCTCCGGCCGAAGCCGAACGCATCGTCGCCGAGGCGAAGGCCGCGGGCGTTCCGGCCCGCATCATCGGGGCTGCGGGCGGCGACGCGTTGACGCTCGGCGACGAGGCCCCCATATCGATCGAGAAGCTTCGCCGTTCGCACGAGGACCGTCTGCCGAACTATATGGCGGGTTCCGAAGCGGCCGCGGCGGCCTGAGGAGAGACCCGACCATGGCGATGCAAGCCGCCGACATCGAGCGGATGATCAAGGAAGCCCTGCCCGACGCGACCGTCGAGATCCGCGATCTCGCGGGCGACGGCGACCACTATGCCGCGACCGTCGTGTCCTCCGCCTTCAAGGGCAAGACGCGCGTGCAGCAGCACCAGCTGGTCTATGCGGCGCTCAAGGGCAATATGGGCGGCGTGCTGCACGCACTTGCCTTGACGACCTCCGCGCCGCAAGACTGATCGCACTACGACAACGGCGCGCCTTGACCGCGCACGAGAGCAGGACCGAACGATGAGCATTCAGGACACCATCCGGAACGAGATCGAGACCAACGACGTCGTGCTGTTCATGAAGGGAACGCCCCAGTTCCCCATGTGCGGCTTCTCGGGCCAAGTCGTGCAGATCCTCGATTACGTGGGCGTGCCCTACAAGGGCATCAACGTCCTCGAGTCCGACGCCGTCCGTCAGGGCATCAAGGACTTCTCCAACTGGCCGACGATCCCCCAGCTCTATGTGAAGGGCGAATTCGTCGGCGGCTGCGACATCGTCCGCGAAATGTTCCAGTCGGGCGAGCTGCAGAGCCACATGACGGACAAGGGCCTCGCGGTGAAGACGCCCGCCAAGGCCTGATCGCCCCCGCGTCCACGATTCGAAAGGCCGCCCCCGGGCGGCCTTTTTCGTTCGCGTTCTCCGGTATCATCCCATGCTCCGTCATGCCCGCGCCTGCGGGCA
>CAYNUN010000428.1:1819-2114 GCA_964400345.1 uncultured Methylobacteriaceae bacterium | reverse complement strand
GAGGAGCCCGCCTTGCGGATGCCGTCGAGATAATCCGCATAAAAGGCCGCGGCCTTCGCGTCGGGGCAGAAGAACGGATTGTTGCCGACCTCGTTCCAGTCCCAATTCGCGCGGTCGATCTTGTGCGGGCCCATCTGCACCAGCGCGCCGCGCACGATCATGCCGGGCACGACCTTCCGCGCGATCGCGCCCGCGGCGACCCGCGCCGCCGTCTCGCGCGCCGAAGAGCGCCCGCCGCCGCGATAGTCGCGGATGCCGTATTTCACGTCATAGGTGAAGTCGGCATGACCGGGCC
>CAYNUN010000428.1:0-1809 GCA_964400345.1 uncultured Methylobacteriaceae bacterium | reverse complement strand
GGCCGATAGCTGTTCTTGATCTCGCCATAGTCCTTGGAGCGCTGGTCGACGTTCTCGATCATCAGCGCGATCGGCGTCCCGGTCGTCACCTGCGCGCCCGTGTCGTCGGTGAAGACGCCCGAAAGGATCTTCACCTCGTCGGGTTCGCGGCGCTGCGTGGTGAAGCGGGATTGCCCGGGCCGACGGCGGTCGAGTTCGGCCTGGATCTCCTCGGCCGTGATCGGGAGGAGCGGCGGGCAGCCGTCCACGACGCAGCCGAGCGCCGGCCCGTGGCTTTCGCCGAAGGTCGTGACGCGGAAGAGATGACCGAACGTATTGTGCGACATGGGGAACCCCGATCGGCGCCCTTGTAGAAGCGCACGGGGCGGGGGTCAAACGGGGGCGGCCGGCCACACGAGTTTGCGATGGAAGTCGGCGTGCCACAACAGGTCGGGCGCGGGCCTCTGGCCCGGCAGACTGACAAGCACCACTTGGAGCCCTCCGATGCGGGCCAGCTTCATGGCGGGGATGCAGTCGGTGTCGCCGGTGACCAGAGCGACCCGGTCCACCACCCTTCTTGCGGCGAAACCCGCGAGGTCCAGCCCGATCCTCATGTCGACGCCTTTCTGCTCGAAATCCGGGCGGAAATCGTCGTCGGACAATGCAGGGATGCGCTTCGGTTTGAAGCCTCGGAACTTCAGCACGCCACGGCGCACGGCGAACAAGTCCCGCTCGGCGAGATCGCGCAACCAACCGTCGGAGCCTTCGAAGACGAATTCCTTGCCCGAGATCGGAAGGCGCGCTTTGCCGTTGTAGGGAGCGCAATCGTAGTAGAGGAACCGGAGCGGCCGCTCGTCCGCGGCGCAGCACGCATGCGCGAGGCGCTCCACGAGCGCAGGACCATATGCGATGCCTGCCCCGAAGGCCCTTGCGCGGAGAAAACCGCCGTCGATCAGAACTGCAATCGTGCTCAAAAGAATTGGCCCTCCCGCGTCGCCGCGAGAGGGCCGGATACATGCCCGCCTACGGGCGTAGCGGATAAGTTCTTTCTATAGCAGTTTTCAGGCCTGCGGGCAACGCGAATGCGTTTCCGCGGCCCCTCAAACCCAGGCGTATGTCCCCGGCTCCAGCAGCAACACCCGGCCCTGCCAGATGTCGAGCGCGGTGACCTCGTGTTCGGGCACGCCCGCGATCACATGCATCATCGCCCGCGCCACGCCGCCATGGGCGACCACGACGCAGGGCCCGCCGATCGAGTCGATCCACGGCCGGATCCGCTCCACCAGCATGGCGTAGCTTTCCCCGCCCGGCGGCGCGAAGCCCCATTTGTCGATCTCGCGCTTCGCCGCGCCCGCCGGGTCCGCCTTGCGGACTTCCGGCCAGGTCAGCCCTTCCCAACGGCCGAAGGTGATTTCCTTGAGGCGATCGTCGAGCGCGAAGCCGTCCGCGGGCAGCCCCGCGCCTTCGCGGGCGAGTTCCGCCGTCCGGCGGGTGCGGCCGAGCGGGCTGACGATCCAAGGGAGGTCAGCGACGGGCGCGAGGGCGGCGAGGCGAATGCCCGCACTCTCCGCCTGCGCGCGGCCGAGATCGTTCAGCGGAATGTCCTGCTGGCCCTGCAGCCGGCCTTCGCGGTTCCAAGCCGTTTCGCCGTGGCGCAGGAACCAGATGCGTTCGGCGCGCACGGGCCGATCACCCCTTGTCGAGCGTGATGTCCGGCGCTTCCGGGTTCTTCATGCCGACGACGTGATAGCCCGCGTCGACAAGCAGGAATTCGCCCGACATGCCGCGGCCCATGACAGATACGAGATAGACGGCGGATTCGCCGACCTC
>CAYNUN010000427.1:0-2121 GCA_964400345.1 uncultured Methylobacteriaceae bacterium | reverse complement strand
CTCGATCAGACGGGCGAAGCGTTCGTCCGGATCCGCATCGAGCAACTCGCTCAGTCGCGCCGTATCTTGGCACAATCGCCAGAGATAGGGGGAATGATCGGCGAGGCCCGCAAGCAGCGCCGCGGCCTCCGTCCGCCCTTCGAGAAGAGCGGCGAGCGCCGTATTCTTCGCTGCGGCGTCTTCGACGAGATGTCCGAGGCGTTCGCGGCCCTCCGACGACTGCGCGGGGCGCGGAGCCGTCCTGACGGCGTCCTTGAGTTTTTCATTCACGCGGCATGGCCCTCCACCGCCGACGTGAGCACGCCGCGGCGCTGCGGTCCACGGTGTTCGAGGCCGAATTCACCGTCATGCATCGCGGGCGGCGCTCCCGCATCCCGCGGATCCGTTCAAGCTTCGGACTTTTCCGTCAGTGCGGCCAGAGCGCGGCGCTCGTCTTCGGTGAGCGGCGGGGCCGAGGCCGCAGCGGCGCGGCGCTTGCGGGCGGCGGAAAACACCGCCGCCGCCCCCGCGCCGAGCACGAGGAAGGGACCGACCCAGAGCAGAACCGTCCGCGCGTCGAAGGGCGGGTTCAGGAGAACGAAATCGCCGTAGCGCTGCACCAGAAACGACCGGATCGCCTTGTCGTCGTCGCCCGCCACGATTCGCTCGCGCACCAGCAGGCGCAGATCGCGCGCCAGAGGCGCATTCGAATCGTCGATCGACTGATTCTGGCAGACGAGACAGCGCAGCTCGAGCGACAGCGCCCGCGCGCGCGCTTCCTGCGCAGGATCCTTCAACACCTCGTCGGGCTGAACGGCGAGGGCCGGGGTCGCGAGGGCGACGGAGAGGAGCAGCGCGGCGAGGCGCATCCGCATCGTCACGCCCCCACCGGTTTGGCGCCCTGCGGCGCCCGCGCCGCTCCGGCCACGCGGGCACGGCGGTCGTACATAGAGAGCGTGCCGCCGATCGCCATAATGATCGACCCGATCCAGATGAGGGTCACGAGCGGCTTCCAATAGAGCCTGACGCCGACGGATCCGTCGGGCTCGAATTCGCTGATGCTCGCATAGACCTGCCCGAGGCCCGCGGTCATCAAGCCCGCTTCCGAGGTCGGCATGGTCTGCGCGACGAAGACGCGCTTGCCCGGCTCGATGCGCCCGACGACCTTCTCGCCTTCGAGCACCGAGAAGCCCGCCACCGTCTCCCGGAAATCCGGTCCGTTGCGGACGAAGCTGCGGTCGAGGCGCACCGTATAGGGGCCCGCCTGCAGCACGTCGCCGGGGCGCACCAGCGCGATCTTTTCCGTGCCCCACGCCGTCGCCGAAATGCCGATCACCGAAACGCCGACGCCGATATGCGCGATCGCCGCGCCCCAGGCGGCGAGCGGCAGGCCGATCGCGCGGCGCAGCACGAGCGAAGCGCTCGCTCCGCTTCGATGCGACCGCGCCAGGATTTCCGAGATCGAACCGAAGATCAGCCAAGCACCGAGGCCGATGCCGAGCGGGGCGGCGACCGGGCCGCCATAAGTCCAGGCGAAGACGCCGATCAGCGCCGCGACGGACAGGCCCGCCGCGACCATCAGCCTTTGCGCGACGCCGTAGAGATCGCCGCGTTTCCACGCGAGCGCGGTTCCGATCGGCACCAACAGCAGCAGCGGCACGCCGAGCGGGATGACCGTCGCTTCGAAGAAGGGCGGCCCGACGGAGATCTTGGACCCGTCGATCGCCTCGAGCGCCAGCGGATAGAGCGTACCGATGAACACAGCCGCCGTGATCGCCGCGAGCAGCAGATTGTTCACGACCAGCGCGCCCTCGCGCGAGATCGGCGCGAACAGCCCGCCCTGCTTGAGCAGCGGCGCGCGCCAGGCGAACAGCGCGAAGCCGCCGCCGATGAAGAAGATCAGGATCGCCAGAATGACCTTCCCGCGCGCGGGATCGGTCGCGAAAGTGTGCACCGACGTCAACACGCCCGAGCGGACGAGGAAGGCGCCGAGCAGCGACAGCGAAAAGGTCAGGATCGACAGCAGGATCGTCCAGACCTTCAGCGAGTCCCGCTTCTCCATCACCAGCGTCGAATGCAGCAGCGCCGTCCCCGCGAGCCAAGGCATCAGCGAGGCGTTCTCGACCGGATCCCAAAACCACC
>CAYNUN010000426.1:0-2121 GCA_964400345.1 uncultured Methylobacteriaceae bacterium | reverse complement strand
CGGGCATGACGGAGGGGGGAGGATATGGGCGCGCTTCTACCGCCTACTGCCTACCGGCCACTGCCTACTGCCTACTGCCTACTGCCCAACTCCCACCGCCTACCGCCTCCCGCCGGGCAGGGCGGGTGCGTGGCTTCGAATCGGGGGGTCGGGTAAGGCCTGTGCATGTCCCGCGCATTTCTCGGCGTCGAACAGTCCCTGACGGGCCGCAGGTGGCGAGACCGGCTCGATGATGCGGGTCGGGCGGCGGCGCTCGCCATGGTGCAGGAACAGGGGCTTCCCGACGTGCTCGCCCGCGTGCTCGCGGGACGCGGGATCTCTTCCGCCGACGTGCCGCTCTTTCTCGACCCCAAGCTCAAGATCCTCATGCCGGACCCGTCCGTGCTGCGCGACATGGAGCCCGCCGTCGAGCGCATCGTCGCCGCCATCCGCAAGGGCGAGACGGTCGCGATCTTCGGGGATTACGACGTCGACGGAGCCTGTTCGGCGGCGCTGCTGGCCGCATTTCTCGACCATGCGGGCGCGCCGCGGCTCATCCATATTCCCGACCGGCTGATCGAAGGCTACGGGCCGAACGTCGATGCCGTCAGGGCGCTGGCGGGGCAGGGCGCCTCGCTGCTCGTGACGGTCGATTGCGGCACGACGAGCCATGACGTCTTCCGGGAAGCGGCGGCGTCGGGGCTCGACGTCGTGGTGCTCGATCACCATCAGGCCCCCGAAACGCTGCCCGATACGGTCGCGATCGTGAATCCGAATCGGCTCGACGATCTTTCCGGCCTCGGCCATCTCTGCGCGGCGGGCGTCGTCTTCCTCACGCTCGCGGCGCTGAATCGGGCGCTGCGCGCGGCCGGGCATTGGGGCGGATCACGGCCGGAACCCGATCTGCTCGCCTTTCTCGATCTCGTCGCGCTGGCGACCGTGGCCGACGTCGTGCCCCTGCGCGGGCTCAACCGCGCCTTCGTCCGGCAGGGCATCCAGGTCATGCGGCGGCGGGGCAGGGCGGGCCTGCGTTCGCTCGCCGATGCGGCGGGCCTGAACGGCCCCGTCGAGCCTTATCATCTGGGTTTTCTCCTCGCCCCGCGGATCAATGCGGGCGGCCGGATCGGAGATGCCGGGCTCGGCACGAGGCTGCTGCTGACGGAAGACGAGATCGAAGCCGCTACCATTGCCGGCGATCTCGACCGGCTCAACCGCGAGCGTCAGGTGATCGAACAGGCCATGGTCGCGGAAGCGGAGGCGGAGGCGCTCGGCATGGTCGGGCTCGACGAGAGCCGCGCCTCCGTGCTCGTTCTCGCCTCGTCGAACTGGCATCCGGGCGTCGTCGGGCTCGTCGCCTCGCGTCTCAAGGAGCGGTTCAATCGTCCGAGCTTCGCGATCGCCGTCGATCCCATGGGCCGGGGCACGGGTTCGGGCCGCAGCATTCAGGGCGTCGATCTCGGGCGCGCGGTGCGTGCGGCCGTCGATGCGGGCATCGCGCTCAAAGGCGGCGGGCATGCCATGGCGGCGGGCGTCACGGTGGCCGCCGAAGCCGCGCCGGCCCTGCGGGCCTTTCTCGAGGAACGTCTCTCCGAAGCGGTGGCCCGCGCCGCGAGCGACAACGGATTCGACGTCGATGCGGCCGTGACCGCGGGCGGCGTGACGCCGGGCTTGATCGAGGAACTCGAAAAGGCGGGGCCGTTCGGATCGGGAAATCCCGAACCGTCCTTCGTGCTGCCCGCGCATCGGCTCGTCGAGGCGGCCGAAGTCGGCAACGGCCATGTCCGCGTGCGCCTGAAGGCGGGCGACGGGACGAGCATCAAGGGCATCGCCTTCCGGGCCGCGAGCGGGCCGCTCGGGCGGGCGCTGCTGACGAACAGGGATGCCGTGCTCCATGTGGCGGGGCAGCTCGCCGTCGATCGCTGGGGCGGGGGCGCGACGCCGCAGATCCGCATCTCGGACGTCGCGGCGGTGCGTTGAGCGCATTCCGTCGGCGGGGTCGGATTCAGGCGGCGCGTCGCCTTTCCGCCTCGTCCCGGACGACATGCATCCCCCGGCGCAGGAAGGCGAACGCGCCGAAACGGGCGTCCGCGCGCCGGGGCTCGGAAACGGCGGCGATCAGCCCTTCCCGTCGCCGCGCTGCTC
>CAYNUN010000425.1:0-2124 GCA_964400345.1 uncultured Methylobacteriaceae bacterium | reverse complement strand
CCCTCGTTCGAGAACTTCGCCGAACCGAGCCAGAATACCGCGTCGGCGCCCGACTTGGCGCGCACCGCGCCGAGCTTGTCGCCGATTTCGTTGATGGCCTGATCCCAGGTGATCCGCTGCCACTCGCCGTTCACGAGCTTCATCGGATACTTGATGCGGCGGTCGCCATGGACCAGCTCACGGACCGACGCGCCCTTGGCGCAGTGCGTGCCGCGGTTGATCGGGCTGTCCCAGCCCGGCTCCTGGCCGACCCAGACGCCGTTCTGAACTTCCGCGACGACCGTGCAGCCCACCGAGCAGTGGGTGCAGATGTTCTTGCGGAGCTGGATCGGAGCCGACATGTTCGTCGGACCGGCTTCCGCCTTGCGGACCGCTCCGAGCTGGATCGACCCGACGGCCACGGCGCCCGCGGCCACGAGGCCCGAGCGCTTCAGGAAGGCGCGACGATCGAGAACGCCCGACGTCAGGCCGGAAGTCAGGGCCTGCAGCTTCGCGCGGCCGGCTTCGCCGCTCTTGCGCTTGATGAGCATGGTTGTTCCCCTCAGTACCGGTTGGTCCGGTAGAACGTCTTGACGTGGTCGGTTTCGCGATAGCGCGCCTTGCGCTGATCGGTCCGCGACTCCTTGGCTTCCGCCTCGTCCACGGCGAGTGGCGCAGCCAGGGCGGCCGTGGAGGCTCCACCCAGGACCCCGAAGAACTTCCGGCGGGACGGATCCGCCGGTTTTTCGTTCTTTTCCATTTTTTTCCCCTTTTCTCGGACCCCGACCTCGCCCCCGCTTACATCGGCAGGGTGAAGGCCTCGGCCTCGATCTCCATGAACAACCGACCGATCGTGCCGACCGGACGATAGAACTCGGCCCCCGAAGCGCTTTCGAGATCGGCGAAGAAGCGCGCCGCCCAAGGCTTCAGATGCTTTTCGAAGAAGGCCTGCTGCTCCGCCGCGTCGCCGAGACGCCCGCGGATCAGGCCCGCCATGATTTCGCACAGGATCCCGACATGATCCTCCGGCTCGCGAACATCGTCCGAACGTTCGATGCCGAGCCGCTGCAGGTCGTCGCGCACCGCGGCGAGCGGGCGCTCATGCAGGAATCCCGTCAGGTAGAAGGAGCCGTAAGGCAGCAACTCGCCCCGCCCGACCCCGATGAAGAGGTTGAAATATTCGCGCGAAACGGCGCGCGCCTCCATGCGCTCGGCGAGATCCGCCAGAGCCATCGTCGCAAGTCCGAGTTCGGTGGTCTCGCCCTTGAGCTTCGCGACATTCGCGAGGACGGCTTCTTCCGGCGCACGGCCCAACAGGGCGGCCAAGAGATCGTAAAGGTCGGCGCGGGCCTGATCGACCTCGTCCACCGGCAGGTCGTCGTTCAAGCTCTGAAACTCCGCGCGATAGAGATCCGGCCGCAGCGTATGCCGCGGAACACCCGTCGCAGCTTCGACCGCCACGACGCGCTCGGAGGGAACGCGACGCCAATTGGAGACGGACGGCTGAGACAACCCGAGCGAACGCGCAAGGGCGCCGATGCCCCCGGCCGCTCGAATGGCTTCTTCAAGCCCTTGTTCCCTCACGCAACTCCCCCCGCCAGTTCTTCCGGGGCGCGTCATTGAACTGCACGCCGCTTCAGAATGATTCCGACTTTCGTATTCATAGGACATGCCTATGCCCACGAAAAGCCCGCATTGCAGCAATCAACCCGGCATCGCACCGCCATGCCGCCGCCGTCCGGACCCGGAAACCGCGTCCTTCAGGCTCTTTTCGTCTTCGTCCTTCGCAGGTGCAGCATCCGCGAACGCCTTGTCCTGCAATGCTTCCGGCTCTTCGACGATCGTCTCCTGCTCATCGTCTTTCGCAACCGCAACATCGCCCGACGCCGGATCCGCTGCGGCCTCCGCATCGGTCTGCGTCATTTCGTCCGCCGCCTTTTCCTCTTCGGGGTCGGAACCTCCGGTGAGGCGGCGCAGAAGTTCGACCGCGTCATGATCGCCGACGAGTTCGCCCGAGCCGGGCACGCCGCCCGGAACGTTCCAATCATAGGCGTATTCCCGCGCCGGATTTTCGAAATCCCGGATCGCGGGATCGGTGATCCAAAGCTTGCGGAGCGCGGCGTTGCGGATCCGCTCGGGCACGCC
>CAYNUN010000424.1:0-2125 GCA_964400345.1 uncultured Methylobacteriaceae bacterium | reverse complement strand
GGACGAAGTGAGTCTCGACGTCCGCCCGGGCGAGATCCACGCCCTGATCGGCCCCAACGGCGCCGGCAAGACGACGCTGATCGGCCAGATCGCCGGGCGCATCGCGCCGGATGCGGGCCGCGTCTTCCTCGCGGGCGACGACGTCACCGCCCTCCCCGCCGCCGCCCGCGCCCGGCGCGGGCTTGCGCGCACCTTCCAGATCAGCGCGCTCGTCGGCGACATGACCGCCCGCGACAACGTCGCGCTGGCGGTCCGCGGCCGCAGCGCGGGCCGCCTCAGCCCCATTCCCCTGCCCGGCCTCGAACGCCGCTGCCGCGCCGAAGCCATGGAGCGGCTCGCTCAGGTCGGCCTCGCCGACCGCGCCGACATCCTCGTCTCGTCCCTGTCGCACGGCGAACGCCGCGCGCTCGAACTCGCCGCCGCGCTCGCGCTCCAGCCCAAGCTCCTGCTGCTCGACGAGCCTCTCGCCGGCGCGGGCAAGGACGAGAGCAAGGCGCTGGTGAAGCTCATCGGCTCCCTGCGCGCCACGATCCCCATGCTTCTCGTCGAACACGACATGGACGCCGTCTTCCGCCTCGCCGACCGCGTCTCCGTTCTGGTCTACGGCCGCATCGTCGCCTCCGGCACGCCGCACGAAGTCCGGGCCGATCCGCTGGTGCGTTCCGCCTATCTCGGCGAGGAGGAGGAGGAGGCATGCTGACCGTCCGCGGCCTTTCCGCCGGCTACGGCGCCGCCCGCGTCCTGTTCGGCGTCGATCTGGACGTCGGCAAGAGCGAGGTCGTCGCGCTTCTCGGCCGCAACGGCATGGGCAAGACTACGACGGTCCGCGCGATCACGGGCCTTCTGCCGCCGACGGCGGGCGAGATCGTCTTCGACGGCCTCCGCCTCGACGGACTGCCGCCCCACAAGGCGGCGCAGGCCGGCATCGGCCTCGTTCCCGAAGGTCGGCAGATCTTCCCGACGCTGACGGTGGAGGAGAACCTCGTGGCCACCGCCGCGAGCCGTTTCGGCGCGCCGCGTTGGACGAAGGAGCGCGTCTACGATCTCTTCCCCCGCCTCCGCGAGCGCCGCCGCCAGATGGGCTCGCAATTGTCGGGCGGCGAGCAGCAGATGCTCGCCATCGGACGCGCCCTGATGACCAATCCCCGCCTGATGATCCTCGACGAGGCCACCGAGGGCCTCGCCCCGCTGATCCGCCGCGAGATCTGGTCCTGCATCGCGACGCTGAAGGCCGAAGGGGAATCGATCCTCGTGATCGACAAGGCGCTCGACGCCCTGATCCGCATCGCCGACCGGCACGTGGTGCTGGAGAAGGGCCATGTCGTCTGGACCGGCACGACCGCACAACTCGTCGCCGACCGCACCGCCGTCGAAAAGCGCCTGCACGTCTGAGGCACGCCCCGGCCTCCTCCCGTGTCATCCCGGGCGGCGAAGCCGACCCGGGACCCAGATGAACGGCCGAGCGCCGGGCGGTTTCAAGGGTTCGTGGATCCCGGCTCTCCGCTGCGCTCCGGCCGGGATGACACCACGGAGGAGATGTCGAAAACGCACCGCCCCTCATCGTCATGCCCGCGCATGCGGGCATCCACGTCTTCGCTCCGTCGAAACCCGCCCTGCCCGGATGACGCCGGAGCGAGCCTCGGTTATGACGTTCTCCACGGCTCGAATCCGGGGGAACCGATGCAGACCTTCTTCGTCGAGATCAAATGCCGGCTGGGCAAGACCTATGAGGTCGCGAGCCGCCTCGCCGACGCCGAGATCGCCTCCGAAATCCATTCGATCGCGGGCAAGTTCGACATCCTCGCCAAGTTCCACGTCGAGGACGGCGTCGATGTCGGCCATTTCGTCGGCGAGAAGGTGCAGGTCATCCCCGACATCGTGGATACCCGCACGATCATCACCTTCAAGGCCTTCTGAAGGGCCGCCGGCGCGCAAGAAAAAGGCCCGGACGTCGCCGCCGGGCCCCTTCCTCGTTCATGTCGGTCGATCAGCGGCCGGGACGTCCGTCGCGGCGCTGGTCCGGACGGCGATCGCCGCCGTTCGAGAAGGGCCTGTCGCCGCGCGGAGCGCCGCCGGCCGGGCGCGCATTGCGCTCGCCCTCGGGCCGCCGCGCGTCGCGCGCGCC
>CAYNUN010000423.1:0-2127 GCA_964400345.1 uncultured Methylobacteriaceae bacterium | reverse complement strand
CTTTCTCTCGCCCTTCGTCGCCGCCGAGCGCGGCTACATCGACGAGGTGATCATGCCGCATTCGACGCGCCGGCGGATTGCCCGGGCGCTCGCGATGCTCGCCGCGAAGAAGGAAGAGCGGCCCTGGAAGAAGCACGACAACATCCCGCTCTGAGGGCGGGCTGCGTTCGTCGCGTCTTCCTCTTCATGCCCGGCCTCGCGCCGGGCATTTCGGTTGGAACCGTCATCGCCGTGCAGGTGCATTCATTCGCCGATAAGGCGGCCGGCAAAAAAGCGCGCCCGTCGGGATTTGTGCCCTTCTCCCCTTGAGGGAGAAGGTGGCGCGAAGCGCCGGATGAGGGGTTTTCGGGATGTCTCCGATTTCCCCCGGCACGTTGGTTCGGCTTTGTTTGCGGCCATCGCAAGACCCCTCATCCGGCCCGCCTGCGGCGGCCCACCTTCTCCCGCAGGGGGAGAAGGGTGGAGCCCCACCGGCGGGCATCGAAGAGCTGACCGGAGGGCCTTACGCCCCCAGCCACGCCTTCGCGAGGTCGAGATCGGGCCGGACCAACCCGTGGCCGACGGGGAGCACCTCGTGGCGGACCTCGGCGCCCGCGGCCTGAAGCGTCCGGGCAAGTTCGGCCGAATTCGCGGGCGGGATGATCGGATCCATCGCGCCGGAGATCATCAGCACGCGCCGGCCGGAAAGATCATGCGCGGGCGGTGAGGGCAGTGGGACCATCGCCCGGAGCAGGATCGCCCCCGCCAGCGCCTCGGGACGGAGATGGAGAAGGGCGGCGGCGATGTTCGCGCCGTTGGAGAAGCCGAGCGCCACGGGCGCGGCGAGGCCGTATTCCCTGCGCGCCGCGGCGACGAAATCGGCCAGTTCATGCGCGCGGCGCACCACGTCCTCGTGATCGAAGACGCCTTCGGCGAGGCGGCGGAAGAAGCGCGGCATGCCGCCTTCGAGAACCTTGCCGCGCGGCGACAAAAGGGCCGCGCCGGGCGCGACGGCCTCGCCGAGGGGAACGAGGTCGTTCTCGTCCCCGCCCGTTCCATGCAGCAGCAGGAGCGGCGGCAGGCCCGGCGCGGAGGCGGGAACGAAGCGGTGATGGAAGGCGGACGTGGCGGTCATGACGGCTCCGGGATGATGAAGGAGCATATAGACCGGAACGCGAAGACGGCGAACGCCGCCGATGCAGGCGACCGCTTGCACGCATGCTTAACCACGGATTCCGATCCGGCGGCCGCGTTAACCTTTCCGCGCCCGGCGGAGCCTTAGCTTCGGGCAGGAACGAGAGGAAGACGGGCCATGCGGGCGAACCGGATTTCGAACGTCGTCGCGCGGATCATGATGCGGCGGCGGGTGTCGGGGGAGGATGTCGGGCTGCTGCGCGACCTCACTTTGCCGGGCGGTTGCGAGACGCGGGAGGAGGCTGCGGATCTGATCCGGATCGAGCGCCATGTCGCGGTCCGCGACAGGAGTTGGGAGGCGTTCTTCGTCGACACGATCGCCGCGCATTTCGCCTGGGAGACCCGGCCCTCGGGCGTCGTCTCCGAATCGGACGCGCGCTGGCTCGTCGACAGGATGGGGCTCGAAAGCTCCGGCGCCACGCCCAACACCGCCGCCTTGGCGGCGCGGTGGAAGGCCGAAGGTGTTGCGCTGCCGCAATTCCTGCTGCGCTGCATCGAAGCCAAGCCCGCAAAGGCCGCGTGAGGTCTCATTGGTCTTTGGATGAAGTGGCGTCGCGGACCGTTTCGGCCTAGAAGGCGAAGATGAAGCCTTTTCGAGCCGGGTCGGGAATGTTCAAGAAAATCCTCATCGCGAACCGCGGCGAAATCGCCTGCCGGGTGATCAAGACGGCGCGCCGGATGGGCATCGCCACCGTCGCCGTCTATTCCGACGCGGACAAGGATGCGCTGCATGTCGAGATGGCCGACGAGGCCGTCCATATCGGCCCGGCCGCGGCGGCGCAGTCCTATCTCGTCATCGACAAGATCGTGGAGGCCTGCAAGGCCACGGGCGCCGAAGCGGTGCATCCCGGCTACGGCTTCCTCTCCGAACGCGCGGCCTTTCCCGAGGCGCTCGCCAAGGCGGGCATCGTCTTCATCGGGCCGAACCCCAAGGCCATCGAGGCCATGGGCGAC
>CAYNUN010000422.1:0-2141 GCA_964400345.1 uncultured Methylobacteriaceae bacterium | reverse complement strand
GCCGAACTTCGGCGAGCGGAGCATTTCCGCTTCGGTCATCAGGATCAGGTCGCCGATATAGACGATCTTGTCGTTCTTCAGGCAGTACGCCGAACGGACCGAAAGTTCCAGCTCGTCCACCTTCTTGAGCAGCGCCGGGTTGAAGGCGAGTTCCGGCATCGCCGGCTTGTCTTCTTCGCGACGGGGCTCTTCGAAGTTCACGAAGACTTCGAGCTGGTCCTGCAGGATGCGCGCGGCATAGGCCACCGAATCCTCCGGCGAGACCGAGCCGTTGGTCTCGACCGTCATGGTCAGCTTGTCGTAGTCGAGGATCTGGCCTTCACGCGTGTTGGACACGCTGTAGGAGACCTTGCGGACCGGCGAGAACAGGCTGTCGACCGGGATCAGGCCGATCGGCGCGTCTTCCGGACGGTTGCGGTCGGCGGGGACATAGCCCTTGCCGGTCTTGACCGTGAACTCCATGCGGATCTCCGCGCCCTCGTCGAGGGTGCAGATGATCAGCTCGGGGTTGAGCACCTGGATGTCGCCCGTCACCGCGATGTCGCCCGCGCGCACGGCGCCGGGGCCCTGCTTGCGCAGCGTCATGCGCTTGGCGCCTTCGGCCTGCATCTTGATCGCGATCGCCTTGATGTTCAGGACGATGTCGGTCACGTCCTCGCGGACGCCCGGGATCGAGGAGAACTCGTGCAGCACGCCGTCGATCTGGACGGAGGTGATCGCCGCGCCCTGGAGCGAGGAGAGCAGCACGCGACGCAGCGCGTTGCCGAGCGTGACGCCGAAGCCGCGCTCGAGGGGCTCGGCCACCACCGTGGCGAGACGGCGGGCGTCGTCGCCCGGCGACACTTCGAGCTTGGTCGGCTTGATCAGGTCTTGCCAGTTCTTCTGGATCACGGCTTGAGGTCCTTCATGAGGAGCGCGGGGCATATCGGTCCGTCGACCCTGGCCACGCGTTCACGATCGGAAAAGGGAGACGCCCCTCGGTCCCGTCGGTCCGAGGAGCGCAGTTCCTGAGCGTCGAAATCAGACGCGACGACGCTTGCGCGGACGGCAGCCGTTGTGCGGGATCGGCGTCACGTCGCGGATGGAGGTGACGGTGAAGCCCGCCGCCTGCAGCGCGCGGAGCGCCGATTCACGGCCGGAGCCGGGACCCGTCACTTCGACTTCGAGCGTGCGCATGCCGTGTTCGGCGGCCTTGCGGGCGGCGTCTTCGGCGGCGACCTGGGCGGCGTAGGGGGTCGACTTGCGCGAACCCTTGAAGCCCATCATGCCGGCGGACGACCACGCGATCGTGTTGCCCTGCGCGTCGGTGATGGTGATCATCGTGTTGTTGAACGAGGCGTTCACGTGAGCGACGCCGGACACGATGTTCTTGCGTTCGCGACGACGGACGCGGGCGGCTTCCTTGGCCATGTCTTTTCGATCCTTCGAGCGCGCCCGTCATGCCGGGCGCTGGGGATGGGAGAGGTGTTCCGGGAGGGAGCGGAAGCGCCCTCCCCGTTTGCCGGATCCCGGATCGGCTGAGCCGTCCGGGATGATCCTCAGGCGCTCGCGCGCCGCCGGATCACTTCTTCTTGCCGCCGATCGGCTACGACTTGCCCTTGCGGGTGCGCGCATTGGTATGCGTGCGCTGGCCGCGGACGGGCAGGCTGCGGCGGTGACGGAGGCCGCGATAGCAGCCGAGGTCCATCAGGCGCTTGATGTTCATGGCGACGTCGCGGCGCAGATCGCCTTCGACCATGTAGTCGCGGTCGATCGTCTCGCGGATGGCGAGCACTTCGGCGTCGGTCAGCTGGTTGACGCGGCGCTCGGCCGGGATCGAGACCTTGCTGCAGATCTCTTCGGCGAATTTCGGGCCGATGCCGTGAATGTACTGAAGCGCGATGACGACGCGCTTGTTCGTCGGGATGTTGACGCCTGCGATACGGGCCATTGCCGTCTCCATATGCGCCGGGCGGACCCGGCTTTTTCTGCGTTGCCCGTGCGTCCGGTGGAGGCCGGCCCTTGCACGGTCGAAAACGCGAAAACGCCCGCCCCGAGCCCCGACAAGGAGCCCCGGACGACCGATCACGTTTCCGGATGGCCGTGCGTTACGGGAAACGGCGGGAGGAGTCAAGGAAGGGAATGAAACAGGGAACAGTGAG
>CAYNUN010000421.1:0-2144 GCA_964400345.1 uncultured Methylobacteriaceae bacterium | reverse complement strand
CGAGCGCGGCCGCCGGCGCGGGGTAAGGTTCGTCCTGCGGCATCTCCCCCGCCGCGCCGCCGAACAGGGCGGGGAAGCTCCAGCTCGACGGCATGTTGGGCAGCGGCTGGGGCGCGGTTCCCGCCGTCGCGACCTTCATGAAGCGGCTCCAGATCTCGACGGGCAGCCCGCCGCCCGACACGCGCTTCGTCGGCGTGCCGTCGTCGTTGCCGAGCCAGACGCCCGCCACCAGAGAGGACGTGTAGCCCACGAACCACGCGTCGCGGAATTCCTGGCTGGTGCCCGTCTTGCCCGCCGTCTGCCAGCCGGGCGCGGCTTCGGCGCGACGCGCCGTGCCGTTGGTGACGGTTTCGCGCAGCATGACGTTCATCATGCCGACCGCTTCGGGCGTCATGACGCGGCCGAGCCCGCCGCCCGTGCGGCGATAGACGATCTCGCCGTCGCGCTTCTTCACGCTCGTGATCACGTAAGGCAGCACGCCGATGCCGCCGTTGGCGAAGGGCGCATAGGCGGAGACGAGTTCGAGCGCCGTGACTTCGGACGTGCCGAGGGCGATCGAGGCATTGGCGTCGAGCTTCGAGCGGATGCCCATGCGCTGCGCCGTCGCGGCCACGGCCTTCGGGCCGACTTCCATGCCGACCCGCACCGCCACCGTGTTCATGGACTGCGCCAGCGCCGCCCGCAGAGGTACCTGCCCCTTGTAGTCGCGCGTATAGTTTTCCGGCGTCCAGCCGCGGATGTTGAGCGGCGCGTCCTCGCGCAGCGTGTCGGGCGTCATGCCCAGTTCGACGGCTGCGAGATAGACGAAGGGCTTGAACGAGGAGCCCGGCTGCCGCTTGGCGACGACGGCGCGGTTGTATTGGCTCGCGGCATAATCGCGCCCGCCGACCAGCGCCGTGATCGCCCCGTCGGGCCGCATCGCGACGAGCGCGCCCTGCGTCACGCCGCTGCGCTCGCCCTTCTGCGCCAGTTCCTCGACGAGCGCCTTCTCCGCCGCGAGCTGGATGCCCGCATCGATCGTGGTCTGCACCACGAGGTCGTTCTCGATGATCCCGATGAAATCGTCGAGCACGTCCATCACATGGTCGGCCGCATAGCCGAAGGAGCCCGATCCCGCGGGCTTCACCGTCTTGGCGGGATTGATCAGAGCCAGCTTCACCATCTCGTCCGAAACGAGGCCCTCCCGCGCCATGGCGGCGAGCACCAGTTCCGCCCGCGCCTGTGCGCCGCGCGGATTGCGGTTCGGGGCGAGCCGGGACGGGGACTGCACGAGCCCGGCGAGGATCGCGGCTTCCGCCAGCGTGACCTGTCGCGCGGGCTTGCCGAAATAGCGCAGCGACGCCGCGTCCACGCCATAGGCGCCCGCGCCGAAATAGACCCGGTTGAGATAGAGTTCGAGGATCTGATCCTTGGTGTAGTTGCGCTCCAGCCAGACGGCGAGAATCGCCTCCTGGATCTTGCGCGACGCCGTCCGCTCCTGCGTGAGGAACAGGTTCTTCGCGAGCTGTTGGGTGAGCGTGGAGCCGCCCTGCATCGGCCCGCTCGACCGCGTCAGATTGCGCACCATGGCGCGTGCGATGCCGATCGGATCGATGCCGAAATGCCCGTAGAAGCGTCGGTCCTCGATCGCGAGAAAGGCTTGGGGCAGATAGGGCGGCAGTTCCTTCAGCTCGATCGCGCGTCCCCCCGTCTCGCCGCGATTGGCGAGCAGCGAGCCGTCGGCCGCAAGGATGGCGACATTGGGCGGCCGTTTCGGGACCGCGAGTTGATCGATCGGCGGAAGCTTGGTCGCGTGATAGGCGAACAGCGCCGCGACGGCGATCAGCCCCCAGAGGCAGAGCACCGCGGACCAATAGAACAGCCGCCCGAGGATCGAGGACGACCGGCGGCGGCGACGTTTGGGCGTTTCGGATTTCGCCTTGCGCGCCGTCTTCGCGGCGACGGGCTCGCTTTTGGCGGGCGCGCGCTTGCGCGGTTCGTCGCCATGGCTGGAGACGGCCGCGCGATCGTCGCGGGTGAGACGAAAATCACTCCCGCGCCCTTCTCCGCCGCCGTCGAAGGACGGTTCCCGGCGTCCGCGCGGACGGTCGCGTCCACCTTGCGCCATGCACACAGCCTCTGTCGATCGCGCGCAGGTAGAGCTT
>CAYNUN010000420.1:0-2145 GCA_964400345.1 uncultured Methylobacteriaceae bacterium | reverse complement strand
TGACGATCGATTTTTCGGTTTTGAGCTTGTCGAAGAGCACCTGACTGGACTCAACTGGAGTCCAACGATCCTCCATGGGATGGACCAACAAAACAGGGCAAGCGTTGAAATTCTCGGGTTCAATTTCTGGTTTGACTTGAAAAATGGAGTGCATAAATCCCACCGGAACTTTCGCGCCACCGCCCAGTGGATCAAGCGCCACCAGCTCGGAAAGTGCCGGGTTGTTTGACATCGCGTCCATCTTCGTGAACCACTTGATTGGCAGAGCGAGGTTTTTAGCGATGCTGACAAAGAACGGCATCAACGGAAGACCAACTTTGAGGATCAAACGGTTCTTTGCGAACTGCTTCTTGGTGATATCAAGCCTGGGGTCAGCCAGCGTCGTAGCAATCAGCCCAGCGATCAGACCCAATGGACTTGATGCTGCGCACAGATAAGCCAAGTACCCTCCCAGACTTCCTCCGCACAAGACCACTGGGCGCCCACTCCTTTGATGCTCTGAAATGACCAGATCGTTGAGCACCCGAATCCAAACGCCATAGTTAACCAGTGACACATCCTTGCTGCTCAAACCATATCCGGGCAGATCGGGTGCCACGACTTCATATCCAGCTTTGTTGAGAAGCAAGCCTATGGGTGCGAACAGACGGCCATAACCGCCACCGCCATGCACGACGATGACCGTGACCGGCGAGTCTTTCTGCGGGTACCTATCAAGGTGAACAAAAGCACCTTGTGACTCAAACCATTCCTCTTTAGGGGCAGTCTCGGCAGAAACTCGCGCACGAGGAGGAAAGAAGGTCTGATACTTCTGCCAATAGGTTTCAGTGCAATAACTGCTGAATATCATTCCTGCACCTTTTGCGTGACGCAACTATCCGCTTGAGCGAATGGTTAGGCATCACTGTTTGGCCTTGAGGGCGCGGATACATTCTTCGGCTGCGGCTAGCTCGGTTAATGACACCTTCGGGTTCTTCGCGGCCATGGCAAGGAATAATTCACTCTCTTGCAAGAATAGTCGTGCGAACCAGCCTCGACGGACGCCATTATTCGAATGGCGAAGATCAGCTCGGATTGCGTTCAAGAAGTTTTCTGTTTCGAACACACCCTCAGCATTGGCGTGACCTTCCGCTATCTTTTCCTTCCAGCGGACAAATGCCTCAAGAACGTCCGGGCCACTCCACAGGACTAGTTTGACTGAAAACTCTCGAAAGAGCTTTACGAGATCCTGCTCTTGTTCACCTTCAGCTGTCTTACCGCCCGAGAACCAAACCTGGAAGAATACCTTCAAGAACTCGTCATACACCTCCGTCTTTTTCTCGCGATAGAGCGCATCGAGTTCCTTCTTCCGTTCGAAGTAGCGACCAATCGTGATCGTAATGGTTGCTACAAGGATCGTAGTTACCCCTGCCACAAGCGCGGCGCCAATTTCCTTGGGAACAGCGCTCACGTATGAAAAGAACGAGATCACCGCGTAAATCGCGAGAGCAACCAGCCCGCCTATAACCGCGAGTGCGAAGGTCAGACCGAGAAACCGCCTGAAGGGCTGCATTTCTGACGCCTAACGTGGAGTTGATGCGTCTGCGCGGCTTTTCACGCAGGCCGCCTCGAAAGCAGGGTTAGTGCTCACTGGCTCAACCCGCTAATGGTTTTCATGGTCCCAATAACGTTGAGAGAGTATTGGTCAATCCTCTGCGGGTGGTATTGGTATTTCACTTGCGTACCAAGGTTGCGGAGGAGCTTTTGTGTCATTTCCTCACGTTGCGCGATAGATGCTAGTTCCATGGCATGCCGTACCTCTTGGTCTAGCCAAATTGCGACGTGCGTGCCGATGTGCTTTGGGTCCTCGTGTCCTTCAATGGGACCGCGAAAGACGAGCATCTCATCTTCCGTTTGGAATGGTGTCACGTTTGCGGTGAAAGTGCCACGCAGTTCTTCCACCATTCGGCGGTTGAACTCATTCAGAGTCTTCGAGAGGTTCATGGGGTCTCGTCTTAGTGAGATCTAACGTGGAGGTCACCGGCGCTGCGCGGCTTTATCGCGCAGCGTCCGGTGGACCGCAGGGTTAGACCTCTTTGAGGACAGCGCGTAGTGCATCGGCGAGGTTCCGTCTATTGAGAATTGAGAAGTAGCCATCCTTTTCTA
>CAYNUN010000419.1:0-2147 GCA_964400345.1 uncultured Methylobacteriaceae bacterium | reverse complement strand
CCCTCATCCGGCCCGCCTTCGGCGGTCCACCTTCTCCCGCAAGGGGAGAAGGGAAAAGCCGCCTCCGGCGGCTGCGCCTTCAACAACGGACATTCCATGCCGACCCCGAGTCCGATGCGTCGCATCATCCCGTTCGTCTTCGCGCTCTTCTGCGCCCTGATCGCCCCCGCCGTCGCGGTGCGGGCGCAGGATGCCGGACCGGCCTTCGCCGAGATCGCGAGCGACAATTTCAATCGGATCGAGGCGGGCATCGCGGCCCTCGCCGCGAGCGGCGCGCCGACCGCGGCCCCGGTGATCGAGGCGCTGGCGGAAGGCCGCCTGCTCTTCTCGCCCGCGCGTGACCTCTTCTTCCGCGACAAGGCGGGCGCGACCTTCGACGCGAAGACGGGCGGCGCCGTGACCGAAGCGCCCGGCGGGCTCAGGCCCGTGCGCGTCAACAACCGCATCCGCCGGGCGATCGACGCGGCGCTCGGCGCGCTCACGCTGATGTCGCCCGACCCGGCGCGCCGGCGGGCCGCCGCGGAGGCGGTGTTCAAGTCCCGCGACGCATCCGTGCTGCCCACGCTCGATGCCGCCATCGCCAAGGAACAGGACGCCGGCATCAGACGGCTGTTCGTCGAGGCGCGCGCCGCGGCGATCCTCGCCGACCGGCAGGCCGCGGAGACGGACCGGATCGCGGCGGTCGAACCGCTCGCGGCGCGCGGCGATCAGGACGTTCTGGCGCTGTTCAACACCGTGAAGCCGGATGCGCCCCCTGCGCTGAAGACCACGGTCGAGACGGCCGCGGCGGCGATCGAACGGCGCATGAAGCTTCTCGAAGGCGTGCAGAACGCCTGGTACGGGCTGTCGCTCGGCTCGGTGCTGCTGCTCGCGGCCATCGGCCTCGCCATCACTTTCGGCGTGATGGGCATCATCAACATGGCCCATGGCGAGATGGTGATGCTCGGCGCTTATACGACCTTCGTGGTTCAGGAGGTGATACGGACGAGTTTTCCGGGCCTGTTCGACTGGTCGCTCGCCATCGCGCTGCCGCTCGCCTTCCTCGTCGCGGGGACGGTGGGGCTGCTGCTCGAACGGACCGTGATCCGCCATCTCTACGGGCGACCGCTGGAGACGCTGCTCGCCACCTGGGGCGTGAGCTTGATCCTGCAGCAGGCGGTGCGCTCGATCTTCGGGGCGAACAACCGCGAAGTGGGCGCGCCCTCCTTCATGAGCGGTTCGACCGAAGTGCTCGGCATCACGATCACCTACGGGCGGATGTGGATCATCGTCTTCTCGCTCGCCGTGTTCGCCGCACTGTTCGTGGTGCTGCGGGCGACCTCCTTCGGCCTGAAGATGCGGGCCGTGACGCAGAACCGCGCCATGGCGGCCTCCATGGGCATCAGGACGCCGTGGGTCGATGCGCTGACCTTCGCGCTCGGCTCCGGCATCGCCGGGATCGCGGGCGTGGCGCTGTCGCAGATCGACAACGTGTCGCCCAATCTCGGGCAGAGCTACATCATCGACAGCTTCATGATCGTGGTCTTCGGCGGGGTGGGAAATCTCTGGGGCACGCTGTTGGCGGCGCTCACGCTCGGCATCGCGAACAAGTTCCTCGAGCCCTTCGCGGGCGCGGTGCTCGGCAAGATCCTCGTGCTCGTCTTCATCATCCTCTTCATCCAGAAGCGTCCGCGCGGGCTGTTCGCCCTCAAGGGCCGGGCGGTGGAAGCATGATCACGATGCGGCTGCTCGCCAAGCTCGACGCTTCGGGGAAGATCTTCCTCCTCGTCCTCGCCGCCGTCGCGCTCCTCGTGCCGGTGCTGAACCTCGCCGTGCCGGAGGGTTCGCCCTTCCATGTGCCGAATTATGCGGTGTCGCTGTTCGGCAAATATCTCTGCTACGCGCTGCTCGCGATCTCGCTCGATCTCGTCTGGGGTTATTGCGGGATCCTGTCGCTCGGCCACGGCGCGTTCTTCGCGCTCGGCGGCTATGCGATGGGCATGTATCTGATGCGGCAGATCGGGACGCGCGGCGTCTATGCGCATCCGACGCTTCCCGATTTCATGGTCTTACGTATCTGGAAGGAACTGCCGATCACCTGGTGGGGTTTCGACCACTTCTCCTATGCGATGCTGATGGTGCTGCTGGCGCCGGGCCTGCTAGCCTTC
>CAYNUN010000418.1:0-2155 GCA_964400345.1 uncultured Methylobacteriaceae bacterium | reverse complement strand
CGCGCTTCGGCAATATGGCCGCGCAGATGAAGAACTTCCTCGACCGGACGGGCAAGCATTGGGTCTCGGGCGCGCTGGTCGGCAAGCCTGCGGGCGTCTTCTCGTCGACGGGAACCCAGCACGGCGGCCAGGAATCGACGATTCTCACCTTTCACCCGGTTCTGCTGCATCTCGGTTTCGTGATCGTGGGCCTGCCCTACACGTTCGAAGGCCAGAACGGCGTCGCAGAGGTGATGGGCAATTCGCCCTATGGCGCTTCGACGATCGCGGGCGGAGACGGGAAGCGGCGGCCCTCGGCGGTCGAACTCGAAGGGGCGCGTTTCCAAGGCCGCCATCTGGCCCGCATCGCGGGGAAACTCGCCGGGCCCGGCGCCGACTTGGCGGCGGGCTGATCGGCGTTCATTCCGCAGCGAAGAGGTCGCCGGTCGCGGGCCGCGCGGTATCCTCGTCGCGCGGCTTGTCCTCGCCCTTCGGGTCGCCGGGGGCGGTCTCCTGTTCGAGATCGGGAATCGCGACGATCCGGTTTCCCGCGAAGTCGGTCCGCTGCACGATGAAGCCGCGCTCCTCCATATAGGCGAGCAGGCGGCGCGCCCGGCCGGCCGAGCGGCTTCCGAAGGTCCGCGCCACCGCGTCGTCCGAAGGGCAGGGCGCTCCGTCCATCGCCGCGCGGGCGAGGAGGAGGAACACGCTCTGCAGATCTTCCGGCAGACGCGCGGAATAATCGAGGGCGCGTTCCCAATCCTCGGACCGTTCCGGCGCGGCGGCTCCGCCCGCCCGGGCCGCCACGAGCCGGCGACGGAAGGCGGGCAGGTCGGGAAGCGGCGCGCCGATGCGGCGCATCCGGCAGCGGACCTGAAAATCCTGATAAAGCACCGCGATCGGCTGGAACGCGGCTTCGGGATCCGACACGACCTGCCGCATGATGTCTTCGAGCGCGGCTTCCCGCTCCTCCGCCGTCATGACGGGAAGCGGTTCGGGAGCCGATGCGGTAGGCCGCGGACGCTCCATCTCGGCCAGAAGATCGGCCGTGGTCGGCGGGGCCGCAGGGCGTGTCCGCGACAGGCGGGGCGGATCGGGATCGACGGTGAGGATCATGTCCCGCGCCTCGATCGGCAGCGGTTCGGGAAGGGGCAGCAATTTCGGGCTCGCCCCGCGCGTCTCCGTCACCACGGCGCCGATGCGGACGGGGAGGGGGCGTTTGGACAGTGCCGGGCCGAGCGCGACGAACCGGCCCCGTTCCAGATCCCGGAACATTTCGGCCTGCCGGCGATCCATGCCCAGAAGATCAGCGGCGCGCTGCATGTCGATGTCGAGGAATGTGCGGCCCATGAAGAAGTTCGACGCCTCGGCCGCGACGTTCTTGGCGAGTTTGGCGAGCCGCTGCGTGGCGATGACGCCCGCCAACCCGCGCTTGCGCCCGCGGCACATCAGATTGGTCATCGCGCCGAGCGACAGCTTCCGGCTCTCGTCGGACACGTCGCCCGCCGCCGCCGGTGCGAAGAGCTGCGCTTCGTCGACCACCACGAGCATCGGATACCAATGGTCGCGTTCCACATCGAACAGGCCGCCCAGAAACGCGGCGGCGCTGCGCATCTGATCTTCGGCGTCGAGGCCTTCGAGATCGAGAACGACCGAGACGCGATGCTTGCGCACGCGTTCCGCGATGCGCTGCAACTCGCCCTCGCTGCGCTCGCCCTGCACCACGACGTGCCCGAAGCGGTCGGCGAGCGTCGTGAAGTCGCCTTCCGGATCGATGACGACCTGCTGCACCCAAGGCGCGCTCTGTTCGAGAAGGCGGCGCAGGAGATGCGATTTTCCGGAACCGGAATTGCCCTGCACGAGCAGACGCGTCGCCAGCAGTTCCTCGAGTTCGAGGAACGCCGGACCGTCGTCCGCGAGGCCCATGTCGATGGCGGTCTTCATGGATGCGCGAACGACTCCGTGGCGCTTCGGAAACGAGATTCGTGCCTAGCACGCTCCGGCCCGGAACGGGGCGGGAAGGGGAAGGCAATCCACAGGCGTCGTCGCGGGAAGGGCGAGCAGGCAGCAGGCAGTGGGCGGAAGGTAATGGGCAGTAGGCGGTAGGCGGTAGGCGGTAGGTGGTGGGCGGTGGGGAGGGACGCGCAGGTCCCTCGCATGTCATCCCGGCCGGAGC
>CAYNUN010000417.1:0-2157 GCA_964400345.1 uncultured Methylobacteriaceae bacterium | reverse complement strand
ATAGAATTTCTTTACATAAGAGCCGTCGGCAGTGGTCCTGACGTTGCGGTAGTCCAAGGCCAACTTGATCCGGGTATTCTTGTCGAAAACGCCCTTCGTGGCCTTCTCGGCCAGTTCCGCGAGAGAAGTGGGGCCGTCGGCCAAGGGAGCATCGAGCGGGCTCACCACGACGGAGATCACGTCCTTCAAGGAATGTGTGCTGATGTCCTGCAACGTCTTGCCGGGTATGAGGGCGAGATCGACGATCCAGGGATCCTCACCCATGCGGAACTGAAGGACCATGCGCCCTTCTTCTTCCAGCGGCTTCAGAAAGGCCTGCTGCGCAGCCTTGCTCTCTTTGCCGTGTTTGAGGCCTTTGGTGATAAAGCTGTCTAGAACAGCCATAATTTTTAGATCAATACTTTTTGCATTGAATTTCGTCCTCTGGCCCTCGAACTCGTTTCCTTCAAGGATTGATTCTTTATAGTATTCATTATTGCTATTGAGTTTCAAATCGACTGTCCGGACGTTCACCTCGCTGTGGACCGGAGCAGCGCCTTTGGGGAGGACCGCCCGGGCCTTCCCGGCCGTATCGAAGTAGCAATAGACCTTCTCGCCGTTGACCTCGATCTTCGAAAGGCCGCGCTTGGGGCGCAGGCCGAGTTCCTCCAACCGGGCGTCGATGGCCTTCCCGACGGGCGCATGCTCGCCGGAATCGATCACGTTGAAGGCCTTGGGCTTGAAGGGCGGGGCTTCCGCCTGCACCAAGAAACCGTGCGCCTTCGTCAGCGCCTCGGTCGGTTTCGCGGGCGCGGATGCAGGCTGCGGCTCGACGACAAGATCGGGGACGTCATCATCGACCGCGACGTCGTCGACGTCGACGATCGGTGCGGCCTCGGCGACGACCTCGGAAGCGAGGACCTGCCGCTCGATCTCAGCCGAAGAACGGGCAGGACCGGCCGCATGAGCGGCCGGGGGCTCCATGAGAAGCGCGGAGGCCTCTTGCCGGACGGAGGGCGCGTACTGCTGTTCGAGGGTCTGCATCAAGGACAGCAGGTTCGCGGCCTTGTGCGCCGTCTTCGGGTTCAGAGCCCCGTAAGCCTCGTCGAAGGCGCGCCCGACCACGGCGGCCTGGTTGCCGAATTTCGCGATGCAGGCCTGCTTGAAGAATTCGCGCGTCAGCGGCTTGCGGCTGAAGAAGTCCCAACCCGTCTTCGTCCCGAGGGCCAGGTTCTTGCCGTTCTGCCGGCCGTTGATGATCCTCACGGTGGCCTTGGCGTCGAGCCCTTCGAGGAACTGTTTGGCGCCGTCGAACTGTGCGGCGCGGACCGATGTGCCCTTTTCCAGAGCGGAGCGGTTCAGAGAGAGCTTGCCCGCGCTCGCGATGCCGAGATCGACGGGGGCGGGGGCGTTTCGATTGACGTCGACCATGGATTTCTCTTCGAGGCGCGGGGGATCGGAAGGCGGATCGCGGCTTTCAGGCCCGCATGAACAATTCGGGGCGATCCGAAGGAGCGGCGGCCTTCGGCTCCGAAGCGCGCAGAAGAAGGTCCGCCGAAGCGACGGCGTCCTTCACGATGGCGAGAACGTCGTCGGGGACCAGAGATCCCAATTCGAAACTCGCGACGAGGATCGGCGCGCCCGCGGCGTCTCGGGCGAAACGGAAATCCTCCGCGAGCAGAGCCTCCGCATTCATCTGAAGGGCCGTCATGATCCCGTCCGGCGTCGCCAGGGCGGCGCGATTCTCCTCGCTCAGGAAATCGACGACGCAGACGAGTCGCCCTTCGGCGGATTCGGACGCGGACAAGCGGATCCGCTTGTCGCCGGATTCGATTTCGGCCGCGGCGACGTCGTCGCCGTCATAGTCGAGTCCGTGCCGACCGTAGAACCCCTGCATGAGGGTTCCGAAGAGAGCGAAGTCGTCAGCCGTCGCCATCAGTCCCGTTCTCCGGATCGTCGACACTTTCGACGAGACCCTACAACAGGTCCATGATCGGGTGATAGCTTCGGCCGCACCTGCTCTCGATACGACATTCGAAACCCGGGATTCGTCTTTTCCGGACCCGGGTCGGAGAAGTCTTCGGAGGTTCGACTGGCGATCCGGACAGGATTCGAACCTGTGACCCTCAGTTTAGGAAACTGATGCTCTATCCTGCTGAGCTACCGGACCGCACGGCG
>CAYNUN010000416.1:1314-2173 GCA_964400345.1 uncultured Methylobacteriaceae bacterium | reverse complement strand
GAGGCGCATCACGTCACGGGCCGCATCGTCGGCCTCGCCTCCGACCGTGGCGTGGGCCTCGAAAAGCTCACCCTCGCCGACATGCGGGGCGTCGAGCCGCGCATCACGGACGAGGTCTTCGCGGTGCTCGGCGTCGACAAGTCGGTGAAGAGCCGCACGAGCTACGGCGGCACCGCTCCGTCGAATGTCCGCATGCAGGCCAAGCGCGCGCTCGCAAGGCTGAAGAAGGACGCCGCGAAGGCGGCGTCCGCGTGATGCTCAAGTTCCGCTCGCGCACGGCGCGCGACGGAGTATGATCCTCCGCGTCTCAGGAGCCCGTGTCGTGCCCATTCCGTTCCGTCCTCTCCCGATCCTCGCGGTGCTCATTCTCGCGACGGCGCTCTCGGCCTGCGGGCGTCGCGGTCCGCTGGAGCCGCCGCCCCGGGCCGTCGCGCCCGCCGCGAACGTCATCGCCGACGAGCCGGAGGCCGCCCCGGCCGAGGATGCGCTGCCCTCGCTCGCGCCGCCCGTCGCCCCCGGCGAACGCGGCGGCCGCAAGCCGATCGTCGCGCCCAAGCGGCCGTTCATTCTCGACTCCCTGCTCTGAGACGACCGCCATGCATCATTTCGCTTATCGGGACGGCGTCATGCACGCCGAAGGGGTCGATCTGCGCCGCATCGCGGCCGACGTGGGCACGCCGTTCTACTGCTATTCCACCGCCACGCTGGAACGGCATTTCCGCGTGTTCTCCGAGGCCTTCGCGGGCATGGACGCGCTCGTCTGCTACGCGATGAAGGCCAATTCGAATCAGGCCGTGCTGAAGACGCTCGCCCGGCTGGGCGCGGGGATGGACGTGGTCTCGGGCGGCGAGCTGCGCCG
>CAYNUN010000416.1:0-1304 GCA_964400345.1 uncultured Methylobacteriaceae bacterium | reverse complement strand
CAAGTTCCGCTCGCGCTCGACGAGGACATCCTCTGCTTCAACGTCGAATCGGAGCCCGAACTGCTGCGCCTCTCCGCCATGGCCGCGGCCCGCGGTCGGCGCGCGCGCATCTCGATCCGCGTGAATCCGGACGTCGACGCCAAGACCCATGCGAAGATCTCGACGGGCAAGTCCGAGAACAAGTTCGGCATCCCGATCTCCAAGGCGCGGGCGGTCTACAGGGAGGCGGGCGCGCTCCCGGGCATCCTCGTGACCGGCGTCGACATGCATATCGGCAGCCAGATCACGGATCTTCAGCCCTTCGACGACGCCTTCGCGCTGCTGCGCGACTTCGTGCACGAGCTGCGCGAGGACGGCCACCCGATCGATCATCTCGATCTCGGCGGCGGCCTCGGCGTGCCCTATCGCGAGGACAATGAACCGCCGCCCGAACCCCGTCGCTATGCGGAGGTGGTGCGCAGGCACACGCATGATCTCGGCTGCAAGCTCGTCTTCGAGCCGGGCCGGCTGATCGTCGCCAATGCGGGCGTGCTGGTCACCTCCGTGATCCATGTGAAGGAAGGCGAGGGCAAGAATTTCGTCATCGTGGACGCCGCGATGAACGACCTCATCCGCCCGACGCTCTACGAGGCCCATCACGACATCAAGCCCGTGGTCGTGCCGCAGGACGGCGCGCCGCGCTTCAAGGCCGACGTCGTCGGTCCCGTCTGCGAGACGGGCGACTATCTCGGCCTCGATCGGGAGATGGCCGTCCCCGCGGAGGCGGATCTCCTCGCCGTCATGACGGCCGGAGCCTACGGCGCGGTGCAGGCCTGCACCTACAATACGCGTCCGCTCGTCGCGGAGGTTCTGGTGAAGGACGACGCCTATGCGGTGATCCGTCCGCGCGTCGGCGTCGAAGAACTTCTTGCGCTCGACCGCGTTCCGGACTGGCTGGAAGCCTGAGCGCGCGGCACGCTCGCGGCGTCCGGACGCAGATCACGGCCGGTCATCCGGCGCGGGGCGTGCTAGCCTCCGGTTGCGGACTCCCGAGGACGAGCGATGACGCGCGATCCCGAACAGGGCGAAGACCAACGGCGGAACGCCTCGGCGATTCCCTCCCCGCTGCTGCGCCGCGCGACGGCGACGGTCGCCTTCGAGCGACTCTGGCCTTGGATCGTCGCCGCGCTCGTCACGGTTTCGGTCTTCGTCACCCTGTCCTTCGCCGGTCTCTGGCATCTCCTTCCGCCGCTCGGGCGCGCGGCGGGCGTCGTGCTCTTCGCCTGCGCCGTCGCGGCCTGTCTCGCGGCGGGTCTGCGCGCCGC
>CAYNUN010000415.1:0-2202 GCA_964400345.1 uncultured Methylobacteriaceae bacterium | reverse complement strand
CTTGAGGCGCGTCGGGACGATGCCTATCGTCGCCGTGCGTTGGGAAAGCGAGTCGCGATGAGCATCGTGAGCATGACGGGCTTCGCCCGGCAGACGGCGGATGTCGGTCCTTGGCGGATCGTGTGGGAATTGAAGACGGTCAACGGCAAGGGCCTCGATCTGCGCCTGCGCATGCCGCCGCCCTTCGACGCCTTGCAGGAGGAAGCGCGAGGCCTCGTTTCCGAGGCCGTCCGCCGCGGCACCTGTTTCGCTACCCTCACCGCCACGCGGGACGCCTCCGCCGTGTCGGTGCGCGTCAACACCGTCCTTCTCGAAAGCATCGTTGCAGCGCTTGAACCCTATGACGGTCGCACCGGAATGCGCGCTGCCTCCCTCGACGCCGTTCTCGCCGTCCGCGGCGTCGTCGAAGTGGTCGACGCCGCCGAGGAGGCGGGCGAAGCGGCGGGCCGCATGGTGCTCGCGACCCTCCGCGACACGTCCGCCGCGCTGAAAGCCTCCAGAGCGGAGGAAGGGCGAGCGATCGCCGCGGTGCTGTCGAGGCGGATGGACGCCGTCGAGGCGCTCGCCGCCGCCGCCGACGACTGCCCCGCGCGCAAGCCGGAAGCGATCCGGAAGCGTCTCGCCGATCAGATCGCTCTTCTCACGGGCCCCGGCAGCGCTTTCGATCCGCAACGGCTCCACCAGGAAGCCGTCCTGCTCGCGGCGAAGGCCGACATCCGCGAAGAGATCGACCGCCTGCGCGCCCATGTCGCCGCCGTGCGCGGGCTTCTCGCCGAAGGCGGCGCGATCGGCCGGAAGCTCGATTTCCTCGCGCAGGAATTCGCTCGCGAGGCGAATACGCTTTGCGCCAAATCGAACGACGTCGCCTTGACCGCGATCGGGCTTGACCTGAAGACCGAGGTCGAGCAGTTCCGGGAGCAAGTCCAGAACGTCGAATAGGATTCGTCCCATGACCGCATTGCTCGAGAACGAAATCGTCGGCAGACGCGGTCTGATGCTGGTTCTCTCCTCACCCTCCGGTGCGGGCAAGACGACGCTCACGCGGCTTCTGCGCGACCAGGAACCCAGTCTTACCTTGTCGATCTCGGTCACCACGCGTCCGAGGCGTGCCAGCGAGGTCGACGGGGTGCATTACCGCTTCATCTCCGTCGAGGAATTCAAGGAGTTGCGCGACCGGGGCGATCTCCTCGAATGGGCCGAAGTCCACGGCAATTTCTACGGTTCGCCCCGCAAGCCCATCGATGCGTCGCTTTCTGCGGGCAACGACATCCTCTTCGACATCGACTATCAGGGCGCGCAGCAGGTCCGCGGCAACGCGCCGGGCGACGTCGTTTCGATCTTCATCCTGCCGCCCTCGATCCCCGAGCTGCGGCAACGCCTGCTGCGTCGCGCAGAGGACTCGGATGACGTGATCGCCAAGCGCCTTCAGAACGCGAAGATCGAGATCGAACGCTGGCGCGAATACGACTACGTGCTCGTCAACGACGATCTGTCGCGCACCTTCGCTCGATTGCGTGCGATCCTCTCCGCCGAACGTCTCCGGCGCGACCGGCAGACGGGTCTTCCGCGGTTCGTCGAAGGCCTGATGGCCGCGCTCTGATCAGCGGCCCCGCAGGGTCCGGAGGGCGCAGGCGAGGGCCACGAACCCTTCGACGGGCACCGTCTCCGCCCGCGCGGTCGGTTCGATCTCCGCCGCCTCCAGCAGGGCCGCAGGCTCGACGCCGAGCGATTTGAGGCTCTGCCGCAGCATCTTCCTTCTCTGCCCGAAGGCCGCCGCCGTAACGGCCGAGAGATCGCGTGCGCGACAGGGCAGGGGATCCACGCGCGGAACGAGCCGCACGACCGAAGACGTGACCTTGGGCGGCGGCGTGAAGGCCGAAGGCGACACGTCGAAGGCGATCTTCGTTTCGCAGCGCCAGTTGCACAGAACGGCGAGGCGGCCGTAATCCTTGGGATCGTCCGTCGTCGCCGTGATCCGCTCCGCCACCTCCCGCTGGAACATCAGCGTCAGGCTCTCGAAGAAGGGCGGCCAGGGCTCCGTCTCGATCCAACGGACGAGGAGTTCCGTTCCGATATTGTAGGGCAGATTGGCGACGATCCGCACGGTCTCGCCCGGCCGCAGCAATGCCGTCCAATCCGTCTCGAGCGCATCGCCCGCAACGACGTCGAGCCGGTCGGGATAACGCGCCGCGATCTCCGCCA
>CAYNUN010000414.1:0-2210 GCA_964400345.1 uncultured Methylobacteriaceae bacterium | reverse complement strand
CGCGAGCGAATAGCCGCCGCGCACGAGGAATTCGAGCGCATTGTCGAAGCAGGCGGTGTCCGACTGCCCCTCATAGGAGATGGGCCACAGCTTCGAGATCTCGGTGCCGAACAGTTCCGAGTCGACCGAGGCCTGACGCGCGGCCATCCAGTTCACATTGCCGCGCAGCGTGTTGATCTCGCCGTTGTGCGCGACCATGCGGTAGGGATGCGCCAGCGACCAGGTGGGGAAGGTGTTGGTCGAGAAGCGCTGATGCACGAGCGAGAGAGCCGACTCGAAGCGCTCGTCCCGGAGGTCGAGGAAATAGTCGCCGAGCTGGCCCGCGAGCAGCATGCCCTTGTAGGTGACCGTCCGGCAGGACAGCGACACGGGGTAGAACCCCTTCATGCGCGGGTCCTGCAGATTGTAGATCGTGTTCGAGATCACCTTGCGCAGGATGAACAGGCGACGCTCGAAGGCGTCCTCGTCGAGCCCCGCGGCGCGGCCGATGAAGATCTGACGGTGATGCGGCTCGGTCGGGATCACGCTCTCGCCGAGGCCGGAATTGTCGACGGGCACTTCGCGCATGCCGAGCAGCACCTGACCCTCTTCGGCGATGACCTGCGCGATGATCGTCTCGCACAGTTCGCGGCCGCCGGGATCGCGCGGAAGGAAGAAATGGCCGACGGCGTATTCGCCGGGGGCGGGCAGTTCGAAGCCGAGGCGCTTCGCCTCTTCCGAGAAGAAGCGGTGCGGGATCTGCACGAGCATGCCGCAGCCGTCGCCGGCCTTCGGATCCGCGCCGACCGCGCCGCGATGATCGAGATTGTGCAGAATGCTCAGACCCATCTCGACGATGTCGTGGGACTTGCGGTTCTTCATGTCCGCGACGAAGCCGACGCCGCAGGAATCCTTCTCGCGGGCGGGATCATAAAGGCCCTGCGCCTCGGGCAGCGCGGGGTCGCGCACGACGAGCGTTTTCGCGGCGACCTCGGGGGCGGCGGCGTGAAGCATCGGCTCGGCTTCGTAATCAGCGCTCATATCGTCCTCGCGTCCGGCATGCGGTCACATGGCTTTCGACGCCGGGGGATGCCGACGTCGTTCGTTCCGGAAGTCTGTATCAGGAGCTTCGGACGCGCCTCCGGTTGCGCCCGCAGCTTGCGGGCGTCCCCGGCAGGAGGCCGGAATCGCCCGTCAGATACGCCGTTTGGCGGCGCGTTTCGCCGCGCGCGGAACTTTCGTCCCGCAGGCGTTCGAAGTCGTCGTCGCAGCGCGCATGCGCATCAGGCGGACCCGTCGGTTGCGGCGTCGCGGCGCGACACCCGAGAATTGGACAGTAAGACTGTCCTATCTGCCCGGACCATGCCAGATTTCATTAACCTGCACAAGCGGCGTTTTCGCATGCTTCATCGCGAAAATTGCGCGTGTGACGGAAACCGCGCAACGATCGGAACGCCGCACGGATTCCGCGGGTTCGGAATGGACCCATGGCGACCGCGGGCGTTCTTCCGTAATCATGCCTGCGCATACGGGCATCAGCGCCTTCGCCGCGGGCCGCACGGAAGAGGTGGATCCCGGCTCTCCGCTGCGCTCGGGCCGGGATGACCGGTGAGGAAGCCGAAAGGGCTTCCCAACCCCCCTTTCCTTGTGCACCCTTCGCGCGCCTTGAAGGGAGTCCCCGCATGAACCTCGCCAGCGACAACGTGGTCGGCATGAGCCGCCCGGTGCTCGAAGCCCTCATCGCCGCGAACGGCGGCGGCGAGCCCGCCTACGGCACGGATTCATGGACGGGCCGGGCGGAGAAGATGCTCGCCGACGTCTTCGAGCACGAAGTCTCCGTCTTTCTCGTCGCGACGGGCACGGCCGCGAACGCTCTGGCGCTCTCGGCGCTCACGCCGCCGTGGGGCGCGGTCTTCTGCCATGCGGAAAGCCATGTGATCGACGACGAATGCGGCGCGCCGGAAATGTTCACCGACGGCGCGAAACTCGTCGGCATTCCCGGGCCGGGCGGCAAATTCACGGCGGCGGCGCTGGAGGAGACGCTCGAACGCTATGTGCCGGGCGTGGTCAAGTCGGTCCAGCCGGCGGCGCTTTCGATTTCGCAGGTCACGGAGGCGGGCACGCTCTACACGCTCGACGAAATCCGCTCGCTCACCGCCGTCGCCGAGGCGCACAAGCTCGGCACACATCTCGACGGCGCGCGCTTCGCCAACGCGATGGTCGCGCTCGGC
>CAYNUN010000413.1:0-2213 GCA_964400345.1 uncultured Methylobacteriaceae bacterium | reverse complement strand
AGGGCAGGCGCAGCCGCTCGAAGATCCCCGGCGCTTCGACGAGGATTTCGTCGGTCGAAGCCCGCTGCGGATCCGGCCGGATGCGATCGGGCTCTTCCGCATGGAGCGGGCCCGCGCAGGAGAATCCGAAGATCGTGAGAAGGATCGCGCGCATCGTCTCGTTTCCGACGGATCACGCGTGACGATGAACACATTGGCAGAAAGACGCGCCGTGTGGAACGGGGTGCTTCGGGACGCGGCGCGTCTCGGGTCTTCGGGGTTCCGCCGGAAGACTTTGTTCCGCGTCGCGTCTCGGGTTACACAAGTCACTCCTGCGAAATCGAGCGATCATGAACGCGTCCTTCCCCCGCACTTCCGTGCTTTTCGCATCGCTCGCCGTCGGAGGTGCGTCGGGGCCTGTGACGGTCCGTACGATCGTCGCGGCGCTCGGGGATCGCGCGCATGCGCTCCTGATCGTTCTGCTCGGGCTTCCCAATTGCCTGCCGATGCCGCCGCCGATCCCGCTCGTCTGCGGTCTGCTTCTCCTCGTCGTGGCGCTGCAGATCATCGCGGGTCGGACCGTGCCCTGGCTTCCCGAGCGTCTGCTCGACAAGCGGATCGCCGGCGCCGACATCGACCGGGCCTGCGGGAGGGCCACGCCATGGCTGCTGCGGCTCGAACGGGTCGCGCGGCCCCGCTTCACGATCTTCGAGACGCGGGTCGCGCTCCGGCTCGTGGGATGCGCGCTGTTCGTCTTCGCCGCGGCGCTGATCGTGGCCGCGCCGTTTCTGGGTCAGGTGCCGCTCGGCCTCTCCGTCTGCCTCATCGGCTTGGGTCTCGTGGAGCGCGACGGCTTGATCGTTCTCGGCGGAATGTCGGTGGGCGTCGTGGGGTCGGCGCTCTCGCTCGCTTTCGTTCTCACCGTCGCGAGCGGCGCGGCCGCGATCTTCTGATCAGAAGAGCTGGAGCCCCTTGAGGCTCGCATGGCCGTTGCGGCCGATGATGATGTGGTCATGCACCAGGACGCCGAGCGGCTTGGCGGCATCCGCGATTTCGCGCGTCATCCGGATGTCGGCTTGCGAGGGCGTCGGGTCGCCTGACGGGTGATTATGGACGAGGATGATCGCGGAGGCCGAAAGCTCCAGCGCACGCTTCACCACTTCCCGGGGATAGACCGGCGTGTGATCAACGGTCCCCGTCTGCTGCACCTCGTCCGTAATCAGACCGTTCCGCTTGTCGAGAAAGAGGATGCGGAACTGCTCCTTGTCGGAAAAGGCCATCGCGGCGCGGCAATAATCGATCACCGCCGTCCAGGAGCCGAGCACCTGCTTGCGCGCGACCGCGCCCTTGGCGAGTTCCCGCCCGGCGGCTTCGACGATCTTCAGCTCGATCGCGGTCTTCTCCGAAACGCCGTCCAGTTCGAGAAGCCGCGCAAGCGGCGCGCCAAGAACTTCGGCAACCGACCCGAACTTCGCGATCAGCTCCTTCGCCAAAGGCTTCACGTCCTGCCGGGGGATGGACCGGAAGAGAAGCAGCTCCAGAAGTTCGTAGTCTTGAAGGCCTGCAGCCCCTGCGCGTGCGAAGCGATCCCGCAACCTCTGGCGGTGGCCGCTTGCGTGATCCCTCCCGTCGGTCCGAGGCGGCGGGGAGGAATCGCGCTGGGTCATTTCAACCTCAATCGACGACGAGCGGCGGCCTGTCGAGCGCCGCGGGAGAGAGGGTGAAGATCTCGACGCCGTCTTCGGTGACGCCGACCGTATGTTCGAATTGGGCGGACAGCGAGCGGTCGCGCGTCACGGCGGTCCACCCGTCGCCGAGCACCTTCACATGCGGGCGGCCGAGATTGATCATGGGTTCGATCGTGAAGAGCATTCCGGCGCGCAGCACGACGCCTTCGCCCGCGCGGCCGTAATGGAGAATGTTCGGCTCGTCGTGGAACAGGCGGCCGAGCCCGTGTCCGCAGAAATCGCGGACGACGGAGCAGCGCTCGCTCTCGGCATAGACCTGAATGGCATGGCCGATGTCGCCCGTGGTCGCGCCGGGGCGCACGGCGGCGATGCCGCGCCGCAGGGACTCGTAGGTCACGTCGATCAGGCGCGCCGCGCGACGGGGGATCACGCCGACGCCGTACATGCGGCTCGAGTCGCCGTGCCAGCCGTCCACGATCAAGGTGACGTCGATATTGACGACGTCGCCTTCGCGAAGCGGCTTATCGTTGGGAATGCCGTGGCACA
>CAYNUN010000412.1:0-2215 GCA_964400345.1 uncultured Methylobacteriaceae bacterium | reverse complement strand
GCGAGCGGACCCTCGACGGCGTCGAGAAGAGCCGTGGCGACGACGAAGGCGCAGAACATGGCGACGCCGCCGACCACGGGCACGCCGCCCTCGTGGAGCTTGCGCTCGTTCGGCATGTCCAAGAGGCCGAGCGCGGGCGCGACCCGCTTGAACAGGAGAACGAGCACGATCGACATCAGAAAGGCGTTGAGGACGTGGCTCGCCACCGACTGCATGCGCTCCCCCCACCGTTCCCGCCGAGCATGATCGCCCTGCCCGCCGCGGCGGCCGATTCCTGCCTTGTGAGAGGCCGACCCCTCTCGGATGACGCGCGGGCGGGACCGGTGACCGTTTCGAGGCCCCCTTTCGATGGACCGACCCCTCCATTGCGGGACGGCGGAGACGGGAACCCGACGCTTCAGGCCGAAGGCGGCGCGGCGGACGCCGAACGGGAGCGGAGCATCCGGAGGGCGGCGCGGAGGATGCGGCGGATTTCGCCCGCGAGCGGGTGACGCAGCAGGAAGAGCGCCGCGGCCCAGACCGCCGCCGCGGCCGCCGCCGTGCCTGCGAGGACGGGAAGCGACGGGGCGGCGGCGAACAGGACGAGGACCGTCGCCGGGACCGCGGCGGTGCAGAGCGTGACGAGCGCCGCGGGGGCGAGGGCGGCGACGAGTTCGCCGAAGCCGAAGGGCATGCGCCGACGGATGAAGGCCAAGGCGACCGCGATCTGAAAGGGACAGGTGACGAGCATGCTCGCCGCCACCGCCTCCGCACCGAAGGGCGCCGTGAGGGCGACCACGGCGAAGGACGGCGGGAGCGAGATCAGGCTCGCCGCGAAGGTGTCCCGGATCCGCCCGAGCGAGACCAGCAGCGGGAAGGTCATGAAGGCGGGGAGCATCGTCATCGCGGCGAGCGCCATGAGGCGCAGGAGCGGCGCGGCGGCCTCCCATCCCGGGCCGAGGACGAGCAGGACCAGCGGCTCCGCCGCCAGCGCGAGACAGGCGAGGAAGGGCCATTGCACGGCGGCCGCGAGACCCAAACCCGCGAGCCAGGCCGGTTTCGGATCGCCGCCGTTGCGCGCGTGATCGGCGAGCGCCGGCAGGATCACGGGCTGCAGCGCGCTCAGGATCAGCCGTTCGGGCAATTGGCAGAGCTGCTGCGCGCGGCCGAACAGGCCCACCGCCTCCATCCCCGCCGTCCGCCCCAAAAGGAGGGCGGGCAATGCGGCATGGAAGACGTTGAGGACGACGGTGGCGCTCGACCAGCCGCCGAAGGCCGCGACCTTGCGCCAGTGCGCGAGCGTGGGGACGAACATCCAGAGGCCCGGCGCGAAGCGCAGCGCGACGAGCGCGGAGACCGCCGCGGACGCGACGCCCGCCCAGACGAGGCTCATGGCGCCGAAGCCGAGCCATGCGAGCAGGATCGCGACCGCGCAATTCGTGCCCGCATTGACGACGCCGACCAGCGCGACCGCATCGAAGGCGAGGCGGCGGCGCAGCAGCGCGGTGACGGGACCGATGAAGGGCGCGGCGAGCAGGGACAGCGCGGTGATGCGCAGCACCGGCCCCAGAGCGGGATCGCCGTAAAGGGCGGCGAGGAGGTCGGCGGCGGCGGCGATCGCGGCCGCACAGGCGACCGACAGGACGAGCCCTGCGGTGAAGGCGCTGCGCACGTCCTCGCGGCGGATGTCCTTTTCCTGGATCAGAAAGACGCCGACGCCGAAATCGCGGAAGGCCTCGAGCAGCGCGAGCAGGCCGCCCGCGAGCAGCGCCAACCCGATCTCCGCGGGCGCGAGAAGGCGGCTCAGCACCACCAAGGCCAGAAGATTGAGCGCGCCCGAGGCGTAGCGGTCGAGCGCCGCAAAACCCATGGAACGGCGCAGGCCGCCGGATTTCGGCGCGAATTCGTCGGCCTCGCCCGCCATGTCCTGCGCCCTCATCGGAACCGCGCGACGAGACGCGACGGGATCCAGCATTTGACGAGATCGAGCCGGCCGCCGAAGGCGGGACCGCGGCGGATGGCGAGATCGAGCGCATGGACCGCGCGGCGCGCGGGCGGCATCAGATGCAGCTGCGCGCAGACGAGAGCGTCGCGGTCGAGATCCGCGCCGTGGACGAAGGGGAGGAGCGCGTCGGGCAGGCCCGTGCGCATCGAGTCCGAGGCGTTTTCGGCCGTCCCGCTCGGAGGGACGGGGTCGAGGGCGGCGACGGCGGCGTAGAGGGCGGCGAGCGCGGCG
>CAYNUN010000411.1:0-2216 GCA_964400345.1 uncultured Methylobacteriaceae bacterium | reverse complement strand
GATCGTGGAAAAGACCGGCGCCAAGGTGAACATCGAGGACGACGGCAGCGTGAAGATCGCATCGCCCAGCCAGGACTCGATCGACGCCGCCGTGAAGTGGATCAAGTCGATCGTGTCGGAGCCCGAAGTGGGCATGATCTACGACGGCAAGGTCGTGAAGGTGATGGAATTCGGCGCCTTCGTGAACTTCTTCGGCGCCAAGGACGGCCTCGTCCACATCTCGCAGCTCGCGCCGCAGCGCGTCGCCAAGGTCACCGACGTCGTCAAGGAAGGCGACAAGGTGAAGGTGAAGCTGCTCGGCTTCGACGAGCGCGGCAAGGTGCGCCTGTCGATGAAGGTCGTCGACCAGACCACGGGCGAAGACCTCGAAGCCAAGGAAAAGGCCGAAGCCGCCGCCGGCGAGTGAGCGCTTCGATCCTCGAATGCGGAAAGGGCGGCCTCCGGGCCGCCCTTTTTCGTTTCGGGCGTCGCGCCCGTCAGTGGAATTTCGTGCCGTCCGTCGAGCCGTCGATCTCGGCGATGGCCTCGCGCAGGCCCTGCAGATGCGGGTTGAGAGCGAGCGCCACCTGAAACGCCGCCTTGGCCTCCGGCCAGCGCGCATGCCTGAGGCAGATCTGGCCGAAACCGGAGATCGCCCCGAAATGCCGCGGTTCGAGCAGCAGCGTCTGTTCGATGCCGAACAGCGCCTCCGCGTCCCGCTCCTCCACGAAGGCGAGGGTCGCGCGCTTGTTCCACGCTTCGGCCCAACGGGGATACCGTACAACGAGTTCGTCGAGCACCGCTCCCGCGATGTCGAATTCCTCGGCCGCCATGGCCTCCAAGGCCGCGGCCATGGCGGAGGCCGCCTCCTCGTCGGGATGAGAGATCCACAAGGCCCAGACGAGATCGAGCGTCTCGGCGGGCGGGCGGACGGGCTCCGACCGCACGAGATCCCGGAACAGGGCTTCGAGCCGACGCGGCAGCTCCACGGCGGGCTTTCGCCCGTCGAGCGTCATCACGAGGGCGAAGACCTCGTCGATGCGGTGGTCGATTGTTTCCTCGGCATCTTCGGTCATGCCTGCGGGAGATAGGGCGGTCGACGCCGCGAGCCACCCCGCAAGCCTGCGGCGGATCGGCGTTTCAGCGCCCGGAGGAGGGGCCGATCACCGCCACGTGAAGCCCGTCGGCGTCTTGGGTCACCTTCGTCTCCACCGAAAAGACCTCCTGCAGCCGCTCGGGCACGAGCATCGCCGCGGGAGCGCCCTGGATCGCCGCCGCGTCGGGCCGCATGAGCGTGATCGTGTCGGCGAAACGTGCCGCCGTTCCGAGGTCGTGCAGAACCGCGATCACGATCCGCCCGCTCCTCGCCTCCTCGCGCAACGCCTCCATCACCGTGAAACGGTGCAGAGGGTCGAGGCCTTCGGCGGGTTCGTCGGCGAGCAGGATCTCGGCTTCCGTCGCCAGCGCTCGGGCAAGAAGCGCGCGCGCCCGTTCCCCGCCCGACAATTCGGTGACGGCCCGGTCGGCCACGGCGGTGATGTCGGCGCGCTCCATCGCGCGCGCCGTCGCGGCGAGATCCGCCCCGCTCATCCGGTCTAGCCCCGCGCCGTGGGGCATCCGGCCGAGCGCCACGACGTCGCGCACGGGCAGCGGCTGATGCACGTCGTGGTCCTGCGCCAGCCAGGCGATCCGGCGGGCGCGGATCTTCGCGGGCATGGCCGCGATCGCGTCCGGGCCGATGCTCGCGCGCCCCGTATGCGGAACGAGCCCCGCGAGGACCCGCAGCAGGGTGGATTTCCCGGCTCCGTTCGGTCCGAGCAGGCAATGCAGCCGGCCCGGCGCGAAGCTCAGGTCGAGATCGCGGAGGACGCGGCGGCCGCCGAGCGAGGCGGAGAGGCCCGCGACGGTCAAGGTCTCCGTCATGCCGCCCCCGCCGCCATGGCCGCGCGGCGACGCGCGACGATTCCGAGGAAGAAGGGCACGCCGAGAACGGCCGTCACCGCGCCGACGCCGATTTCGGTCGTGGACGGGACGAGCCGCACGAGGAGATCGGCCCCCAGCGTCAGCAGCGCGCCGATCAGCGCCGCGGGCGCGAGGACGCGCGCCGGATCGGGCCCGACGAGGCCCCGCGCGAGATGAGGCGCGACGAGACCCACGAAGCCGATCGCGCCGGCCACCGCGACGCAGGCGCCCGTCCCGAGCGCCGTCGCGGCCACGACGGTGAAGCGAAGCCGTCC
>CAYNUN010000410.1:0-2222 GCA_964400345.1 uncultured Methylobacteriaceae bacterium | reverse complement strand
GGCCGCGAGGACGCACCAATAAGCGACGGACATGCCGGAAACTCCAGTTGCACTGTGTGATACGGAGCCGGGACGTCGCCGGTTCAGGCTGCGTCGAAATGGCCTGCCCGCGAGCGGACGGAACGGCCTCGGACGATCGGTTTTCCGATCTTTTGCCGACCGGCGGGCGGAATTCGCCGGGGCGGGGCATCGCATGAAATCCGATCGATTCGTTTCGCTGCGTTTCGCCGCATGAGGTCTTCGTTCAGGCAGGGTTTTCGCTGCGGTTTCCCGAAGCTTCGCAGGCGAATAGGCGCTTTCCACGAATGCCTTGGACAACACGGCTCCGCATCGCGGCTTCGACCGAGGTCGTGTTGTGCGAAGACGCGCGGACGGCTAATTCCTGTCCGTTCCGTCGGAGTGCCCGGGTCCCGTGACGTCCGTTCTCGAACGCTATGAAGCCCTCGCCGCCGCCGGCGCGATCGAGCGCGATCCGGCGCAGCTCGCCGCCGTGAAGCGCTTCGACGCCCTCGCGACCGAGCTGCGCGAGAGCGCGCTCGCCCGCAAGAGCAACCCGCTCGGCTGGTTCTTCGGCCGCAACAAGCCCGTCGCCGCCCCCCGGGGCCTTTACGTCTGGGGCTCGGTCGGCCGCGGGAAGACCATGTTGATGGAGCTTTTTTACGAGACGGTTCAAGGGCCTACGAAACGGCGCGTCCATTTCCACGCCTTCATGGCCGATGTTCACGAGCGCGTTCACGCCTATCGCGGCAGGGTGAAGCGGGGCGAGGTGAAGGACCCGGACCCGATCGGCCCGGTCGCGGAAGCGCTCGCCGCCGAAGCCCGGCTTCTCTGCTTCGACGAATTCACCGTCACCGACATCGCCGACGCCATGATCCTCGGCCGGCTGTTCACCGCCCTGTTCGCGAAGGGCGTGGTGGTGGTCGCCACCTCCAATGTCGAGCCGAGCCGGCTCTATGAGGGCGGCCTGAACCGCGCGCTCTTCCTGCCCTTCCTGAAGCTTCTGGAAGAGCGGATGGACGTTCTGCGCCTCGACGGCCGAACCGATTTTCGACTGGAAAAGCTCGCCGGCGCCGAGGTTTATCACGTCCCCGCCGACGACGCGGCGAGGCGCGCGCTCGATGCTACCTTCCGCCGGCTGACGGGCGGCCTCCCCGCCCGACCGACCGAACTCCAGGTCAAGGGCCGAACCGTCCCGGTTCCCCGAGCCGCCGCGGGCGTAGCGCGGTTCGCGTTCTCCGATCTCTGCGCCCGGCCCCTCGGAGCGTCCGACTATCTCGCCGTCGCCGCCGCGTTTCATACCGTGATGCTCGACGACATTCCCGTGATGGACCTCTCCAACCGCAACGAGGCCAAGCGTTTCATCACGCTGATCGACGCGCTCTATGACGGTCACGTCAAGCTGGTCTGCTCCGCGGAGGCGGAGGCGCATCGCCTCTACGTCGCCGAAGAAGGCCGAGAGGCCTTCGAATTCGACCGCACGGCCTCGCGACTGATCGAGATGCGCTCCACCGACTATCTCGCCCTTCCCCATGGCCGAGGCGATTCGAAGGCGTCGGCGGCCACGACCGGGCTTGTCGAGACCTGACCCGCCGCGCCGAACCGTCGCGGGGGGATGACGCCGACCGCGTTCCGCGCCATTCTGAGCGGATGGGCCGTAATGCCGGCCCGAACGGGAGATCGCTGATGAAGAAAGTGCTCGCCGTCACTTTGTCCGCCGCGCTCGTCGCGGCCGCGTCCGTGCCCGCCTTCGCCGAAGGCGGCTGCGGATACAAACAGACCGTCGCCTCGTCCCAGCAGACGCAGCAGACGGCACAGGCTCAGACGGGCTCGAACACCGTCACCCGCTGAGTATTCGACGCCTGTTCATCGTCGGAATTCGCGAATGCCCGCCGAAAGGCGGGCATTTTTCGTGCGGCGAGGACCGAAATTCTAGAAATCCCTCATGGCTGGAAACGCGCCGAAACTGCGCCTCCTCGCCCAGAGGTTCCCTCGATGCCTCCACTGCCGTCATGCCCGGGCATGCGGGGATCCATGTCTTCGACCAATCTCGAAACGACGAACGGCCGAGCAAGGGCCCGGCCGTTCGTTCATTCCGGCGAGGTCGCGCGCGTCAGATATGAATCGCGCGCTTCTCCACCGCCATGGCGGCTTCCTTGACGGCTTCGCTCATCGTGGGATGGGCGTGGCAGGTGCGGGCGAGGTCTTCGGAGGAGCCGCCGAAT
>CAYNUN010000409.1:0-2230 GCA_964400345.1 uncultured Methylobacteriaceae bacterium | reverse complement strand
CCGGATGAGGGGTCTTGCGATGCGGCAAAAAAAGCAGTGCCCCGAGCTTCACCGGAGAGATCGAGGAACCCCTCATCCGGCGCTTCGCGCCACCTTCTCCCGCAAGGGGAGAAGGGCGCCGATCCCCGGCCGCGCGCCCGACCGGCGGGCCTCCCCTGATCCGCGAATCGGTGAACCTGCACGGCAATGACGAGGGACGCACGGCGGCGGGGCCGGTTTCATGCCCTCACGGCCGGACGACGATCTTCCCTTCCGCCTTGCGGTCGGCGATCAGGCGGATCGCGGCGGGGGCGTCCTCGAGGCCGACGGTCGCGCCGATATGCACGCGCAACCCGCCCTCGAGCGCCCGGCGGAAAAGCCGCCCCACGTTTTCGCGATGCGCCGCGGGCTCCTTCTCCGTGAACGCGCCCCAGAACACGCCCAGCACGTCGCAGCCCTTCAGCAGCAGCAGGTTGAGCGGCATGTTCGGGATGCCGCCGCCCGCGAAGCCTACCACGAGGAAGCGCCCCTTCCAGCCCAGCGCGCGCAGCGCAGGTTCCGAGAGGTCGCCGCCCACGGGGTCGTAGATCACGTCGACGCCGTCGGGCGCGAGACGTTTGAGGCCGTCCTTCACGTTCTCGCGCGCATAATCGAGGAGGTCATGCGCCCCATGCGTCTTCGCCAGCGCGAGCTTGGCCTCGGAGGATGCGCAGGCGATCACGCGTGCGCCCATCAGCGCGCCGAGTTCCACCGCCGCCAGTCCCGTGCCGCCCGCCGCGCCGAGCACCGCGAGGGTCTCGCCGGGCCGGAGCCGCGCCCGGTTTTCGAGCGCGTGCAGTGCGGTGCCGTAGGTGATCAACAGGCTCGCCGCCGCGTCGTCGGACAGGCCTTCGGGGATCGTGACGAGCTTGTCCGCCGGCACGACGACATGCGTCCGGCAGCCGCCCCAGCCGACATAGGCGGCGACCCTGTCGCCCACCGAAAAGCCCTCGACGCCCTCGCCGAGCGCGACGATCCGGCCCGCGATCTCGCCGCCCGGAGAGAAGGGCGGGGCGGGCTTGTACTGATAGCGGTTCTGGATGATGAGCGTGTCGAAGAAGTTCAGCGGCGCTGCGCCCACCGCGACGACCGCTTCGCCCGGGCCGGGCCGCAGATCGGGAAGGTCGCGCAGAACGAGGGTCTCCGGCGGTCCGAAGCTTTCGCAGAGGACGGCCCTCATCGGCGGTCAGCCCGCTTCGACGACGCCGTCGGCTTCGAGCGAACGCCGAAGCCGGGTAAAGGCCAAACGGATCCGCGACTTCACCGTGCCCAGCGGCAGCTTCGTCCGTTCCGCGATCTCGCTGTGCGAGAGCCCGTCGAAAAAGGCGAGGCGGACCAGGTGAAGCTGCTCGGCCGGCAGCCCTTCCATCGCGGTGCGCACCCTGTCTTCCCGGTGCTGCATGTCGATCAGCCGGTCCGGATCGGGCGTGTCGACGTCGATGTCGAACACTTCCATGTCGTCGGTGTAGTCGTGCCGGTCGCGGCGCAGCGAATCGATGCGACGGTTGCGGGCGATCCGGTACAGCCAGGTGGCGAGCGAGGATTTCGCCGGGTCGAACAGCGACGCCTTGCGCCACAGCGTCACCATCACGTCCTGCGTGACCTCCTCCGCCGCGGCCGGATCGGAGCCGAGCCGCATCAGATAGGACTGGAGCCGAGGCGCGAAATGATCGAACAACCGCCCGAAAGCGTCGCGATCACGACGCTCGGCAACGGCCGCGACCAGCATCGCGAGCTCCGAATTGGATTCCACCCGGTCATGTCTCCGAAGGTCGACCCGCGACGGCGGGCCTTGAAAATTCACGTAATCATCCCGCCTTCATCCGAAGACTGCGACATTCTGGCACAGAACCGGGAATTAAGGAACGGGCATCGCTTCGCCTCGCTTCGGCCGGCTTTACCTGTTCCTTAACCATTCGGGCCGCATTCAAGGAATCGTTGCGCGGCCTGTCCCCGGAGTAAGGTGCTGAGCATGATTCGCCCGTCTCTGTTTCGCCCTCTCGGGCTCTCCGTCCTCGCGTTCGCCGCCTTGAGCGCCGCCGCGGGCGCCCAGACCCCGAACCGTCCCCCCGCCCAGAAGCCTGCGGCTCCTGCGGCGCAACCCGCCGCGCCGTCGGGTCCCGTGCTTCTCGCGACCTTCGGGGATTGGGGCGCCTATGCCTCGGACACGCCGAAGGGCCGCGTCTGCTACGCGCTGTCGACGCCGAAGGAG
>CAYNUN010000408.1:0-2254 GCA_964400345.1 uncultured Methylobacteriaceae bacterium | reverse complement strand
TCCGCGAGCAGGTCGAGATGGGCGTCGCCGTGCGCATGGCGGTGCTCGAAGCCCTCGCCTCGAACCTCCCGAACGGTTGAGGATCGCCATGACCGACGCTCCGATCCTCATCCGCAACGCGACCCTGGTCGACCCGGCGTCGGGCACCGAAAAGCGCGGCCATCTGGCCGTCGCGGACGGCGTGATCGCCGAGATCGGCGCAGGCATCGACCCCGTCGCCGTGCCGGACGGCGCGCGCGTCGTCGATGCGAACGGCAAGGTGCTGGCCCCGGGCCTCGTCGACCTGCGCGCCTTCGTGGGCGAACCCGGCGCCGAACATCGCGAAACGCTCGCCTCCGCGAGCCGCGCGGCGGCCGCGGGCGGCGTGACGACCGTGGTCTGCATGCCCGCCACGGATCCGCCCGTGGACGACCCGGCCGTGGTCGACTTCCTCATCCGCCGCGCCCGCGACACGGCGCAGGTTCGCATGATCCCCGCCGCAGCGCTGACCAAGGGGCTCGCCGGGCAGGAGATGAGCGAGATCGGCCTGCTGATGGAAGCGGGTGCGGCCTTCTTGACCGACGGGGCAAAGGCGCTCGTCGATCCGCTCGTGATGCGCCGCGCGCTCACCTATGCGCGGGATTTCGGCGCGCTGATCGTCCAGCATGTCGAAGAGCCGCGGCTCGCCGGCGGCGTGATGAACGAGGGCGAACTCGCCTCCCGCCTCGGTCTGCCCGGCATTCCGCGCGAGGCCGAGACGCTGATGCTCGAACGCGACATCCGCCTCGTGCGCCTGACAAAGGGCCGTTATCACGCGGCCATGATCTCCTGCGCGGACTCCGTCGACATCGTCCGCGCCGCGAAGAAGGCGGGCCTGCTCGTCACATGCGGCGTCTCGATCAACAATCTCGCGCTCAACGAGAACGACATCGGCCCCTATCGCACCTTCCTGAAGCTCTCGCCGCCGCTCCGGCACGAGGACGACCGGCTCGCGGTGGTCGCCGCCTTGGCCGAAGGCGTGATCGACGTGATCGTCTCGGACCACGATCCGCAGGACGTGGAGACCAAACGCCGTCCCTTCGCGGAGGCGGCCGACGGGGCGATCGGCATTCAGACGATGCTGTCGGCGGGGCTTCGCCTCGTCCATGCGGGGGAGATCGGACTGATCCCGCTTCTGCGGGCTATGTCGTCCCGCCCGGCCGACCTGCTCGGCCTGCCGCAGGGCCGGCTCGCCGTCGGCGCCCCCGCCGACCTGATGCTCTTCGATCCGGACGAGCCCTATGTGCTCGACCCGGCGAAGCTGCATTCGCTGTGCAAGAACACGCCCTTCGACGAGGCGCGGCTGCAGGGCGTGGTGCATCTGACGGTCGTCGGCGGGCGGATCGTCCACGAGACGGTCTGATCCGGCCCGTTAGCGCCGAAGGCCCGGTGCTCTACCGCTCCAACATGCCGATGAAGGCCCCGCGCGCGTCGGAAGGGGCGACGCCGCGCGGCTGCGTCACATGGCGATCGAGGAAATGTCCGGTGAGCCGGAAGCCGTCCATGACCTCTTCGACGCTCGGCAGCACCCCCCTGCCCTCCTCGCGGAGAAAGGCGGGCAGCGCGAGCAGCTTGTCCCGCCACGGCTCGCCCGCCCCGGCCGACACCGCCCGTCCGCTCTTCGGCGAGACCCAGACGAGATCCGTGCGCGCGCCCGTGGCCGCGCATTCGTCGAGATCGAGCCCGAAGCCCAATTCGGCGAGGACCGCGAGTTCGAACCGAACCACCAGGGGCGCGGCGATGCGGATGTCCCCCAGCGCCTCGATCACGACGCCCAAGGCTTCGTAAAGCGCGGGATGGGGATCGCGCTCGGGCAGAAGGCGGACGAGCCAAGCGAGATGCGAGAGGCCGTAGAGCGCGGCCGCGTCATCGATGAGGCGCGCGGCGCGCATCGCCGTCGCCTCGACGCGGAACTCGCCGAGATGCTCCTCGAGCCGGGCGCGCCATACGGCTTCCACGGCATTGCCGGGCTGGACCACGGGCCGCAATTTCCGCGAACGCCCGCCCCGCACGAGCCCGAAATGGCGACCGCGCTCCTTGGTGAGCAGTTCGAGCACGACGTCCGTTTCGCCGTGACGCCGCGCGCCGATCACGATGCCTTCGTCACGCCATTCCATGACGCACCCCGCGGATGAACCCTTCTCCCCCTGTGGGAGAAAGTGGCGCGAAGCGCCGGATGAGGGGTCGTGCGATGACGCCGGAAAGGGGGATACCGACGAGAGAAACGTCTCCTGCG
>CAYNUN010000407.1:0-2260 GCA_964400345.1 uncultured Methylobacteriaceae bacterium | reverse complement strand
GAGCGCTTCAACTCCCGGGCAAGCTCGCGGTTCCGATCACGGGCTTCCTGTTGCCGGGCGTCGTGATGATCATGTTCGCGCCGATGCTGCTCGGCGGTTTCGGCTTCTGACGACTTGCGGAGGTCCGCACGGCGCGCTTACGGTTCGCGCCGACCCCGGAGCCTCCGCATGATCGATTTTTGGTACGAATTCGCTTCGACCTATTCCTTCCTCGCCGCCGAACAGGTCGAGGCGGCGGCGTCGCGGTCCGGGGTCGCGGTGCGCTGGCGCCCCTTCCTGTTGGGAGTGGTATTCAAGAACAAGGGCCTCTCGACGTCGCCCTTCAATCTCGATCCCGCCAAGGGGCGATACATGTGGCGCGACATCGAGCGCGGCTGCGCCCGGCTGGGTCTTCCCCTCGTCAGGCCGGATCCGTTTCCGCAGAGCGGTCTCGCGGCGGCCCGCGTGGCGCTCGCGCTGCCGGAGGACGTGCGGCCCGCCTTCAGCAGGGCGGTGTTCAGGTTCGAATTCTGCGAGGGCCGTCGAATCGACGATGAGGCGGTGCTGCGCGAGGCCGTGCTTGCGGCCGGCGCAGGCTACGAGACCGCTCTCGTGACCGCCAAGACGGATCTCGTGAAGGACGTGCTCCGCAAGGAGACCGCCGAAGCCGAACGCCTCGGCATTTTCGGCGCGCCGACCTTCGTCACGCCGGACGGCGAACTCTTCTGGGGCAATGATCGGATGGAAGAGGCGTTCGACTGGGCGCGGGGGCGTCGGTGATGAAGCTCTCCGCAGAGGAATTGGAACGTTATGCCCGGCATATCGTGCTCCGTGAGATCGGTGGGCCGGGCCAGCAGCGGCTCAAGGCGGCGCGGGTGCTGGCGATCGGTGCGGGCGGCCTCGGCGCCCCTCTGCTCCAATATCTGGCCGCCGCGGGCGTCGGTACGCTGGGCATCGCCGACGACGACGTGGTCTCGCTCTCCAACCTGCAGCGGCAGGTGCTGCACGGCACGCCCGATATCGGGCGGCCGAAGACCGACAGCGCCCGCGACGCGATCACCCGGCTGAACCCGCATGTTCGGGTGGAGGCGATTGCCGAGCGCGTCTCTTCCGCCTCGCTGCCGGACCTCGTCGCCCGCTTCGACGTGGTCGCCGACGGGTCCGACAATTTCGAGACCCGCTATGCGGTGGCGGATGCCTGCGAGCGCGCGGGTCTTCCGCTCGTCACGGCGGCGCTCGGCGTCTTCGACGCCACGTTGACGACGCTGCGGCCGCATGAAGTCGGACCGGACGGTCGACCCAATCCGAGCTATCGCTGCCTGTTCCCGTCCCCGCCCCCGCGCGGCGCGGTTCCCACTTGTGCGGAAGCCGGGGTGCTCGGCGCGCTCGCGGGCGTCATGGGAAGCCTCATGGCGCTGGAGGTCGTCCGTGCGATCGTTCCCTTCGGCGAGCCTCTCGTCGGTCGGCTCCTGATGATCGATGCGCGTTCGATGCGCTTCGAAACGATCGCCTATGAGCGGGCGGAAGCCTGAAAACACGCTGCGCTCAGGGCGGCGTCCTCACTCCGGGCGTGACCTTCGCATCCGACTTCGCTTAGGATCCGCGCCTCGACGACGGGCCGTTCCGCCGTCGACAAGAGAGTTCGGCGCGCAAGCCGGGGAGAGAGACGCATGACGGGCAAAGGCAAGATCGCATTGATCACGGGCGCCGGATCGGGAATCGGCCGCTCGGTCGCGATCGCGATGATGAAGGAAGGTTACGCGACGGTCATGACCGGCCGCCGCAAGGACGCGCTGGAAGAGACCGCGAAGCTCGGTCGCGACGCCGGCGCTTCGGGGGAAGCCTTCGTGCAGCCCGCCGACGTCGCGAACCCCGCCGAGGTCGATGCGCTCTTCGCCGCGATCAAGGCGAAATACGGCCGGCTCGACGTGGTCTTCAACAATGCGGGCGTGAACGCGCCGGGCGTGCTGCTCGAAGACCTCGAATTCGCGGATTGGCAGAATGTCGTGAACGTCAATCTGACGGGCGTGTTCCTCTGCACGCAGGCCGCCTTCCGGATCATGAAGGCGCAGTCCCCCCGCGGCGGCCGCATCATCAACAACGGCTCCATCTCGGCCCAGGCGCCCCGTCCGAATTCGATCGCCTATGCGGCGACGAAGCATGCGGTGACGGGCATCACCAAGGCGGCTTCGCTCGACGGGCGGAAATACGACATCGCCGTCGGCCAGATCGACATCGGCAATGCGGCGAGCAACATGACGGCGGCCATGCTGAAGGGCGT
>CAYNUN010000406.1:0-2261 GCA_964400345.1 uncultured Methylobacteriaceae bacterium | reverse complement strand
GGCCCGGACGAGGCGCATGATCAGCGTCATCTGGAACAGGCCGAGCGTGATCGCCGGGAGAATGAGCGCCTTCAGTCCCGATGCGGTGAGCAGGCCCGTCGACCAGCCGCCCGCGAGCTTCACCGTCTCGCCGCGGCCGAAGGAGGGCAGCCAGCCGAGCTGCACGGCGAAGAGATAGATGAGCAGGATGCCGATCAGGAAGGTGGGCAGGCTGACGCCGACGAGCGACACGGCCTGGAAGATGCGGGCGAGCACGCCGTCCCGACGCAGCGCGGTGTAGACGCCCATCGGAATGCCGACGCAGAGCGAGAACAGCGCGGAGACGAAGGCGAGTTCGAGCGTCGCGGGCGCACGTTCGGCGAGCAGCGTCGTGACGGGCTGGCGGAACTGGTAGGAAATGCCGAAATCGAGATGCAGGGCGTTGAGCACGTAGCGGCCGAACTGCACCAGCACCGGATCGTCCAGACCGAGATCGATGCGCAGCTGCCGAACCTGCTCGGCGGGCGTGTCGAGGCTCACGAGCTGGTTCACCGGATCGCCGACGAAGCGGAACATGGCGAAGGCGATCAGCGCGACCGACAGCAGGACGAGCACGGATTGCAGCAGTCGTCGCAGGATGAAGGCGAGCATGGGACCTTTGTCGGGACGGGCGCGGAGCGCGGAACGCGGCGGAGGCGATGCCGGCGCCGTCCGGGCGCCGCTTCTGCGGACGACGGGCCGGGACGTTTCCGTCCCGACCCGTGAAGGAGGCGACCGCCGCCCGCGGGGGGCGGCGACCTTTCGGGATCAGTCCTTGGTGATCCAGTAGAGCTTGATCGAGTTGTCGGCGCGCTGGGCCACCTTGATCGATTTCGACACGCCCCAGGCAAGCGCCTGCTGATGCAGCGGGATATAGCCGTAATCGTCGTAAGCGATGCGGAAGGCCTGCTTGATCAGATCGTTGCGCTTGGCGGCGTCGGTCTCGACGAGAACGCGATCGGTCAAGGCGTCGAGCTGCTTGTTGCAGTAGCCGCCGAGATTGGACTCGCCGCGGGCCGAGGCGGGCTCGTCGCGGCAGCCGAGGATGTCGTGCAGCACGTTGTGGCTGTCGAAGGTGCCGGGCGTCCAGCCGAGGAGGTAGAAGGAGGTCTTGTAACCACCCGATTTCAGCACCTTGGCGAAATACTGCGCCTTGGGCTGGGCGTTGAGGTTCACCTTGATGCCGACGCGCGCGAGCATGCCGACCACGGCCTGACAGATGGGACCGTCGTTCACGTAGCGGTCGTTCGGGCAGTCCATGCCGACTTCGAAGCCGTTGGGATAGCCCGCCTCCGCGAGAAGCTTCTTCGCGCCGTCGGGATCGAAGCGCGGACGGGTGAAGTCCTTCGAATGGACGAAGAGTTCGGGCGCGATCATGAGCGCGGAGGGGGTCGCGAGGCCGCGCATGACGCGGGCCTTGATCGTCTCCACGTCGATCGCCTTGTAGAAGGCTTCACGGACGCGCTTGTCCTTGAAGGGGTTCTTGCCCTTCACGTTGGACTCGAGCAGCTCGTCGCGGATCTGATCGAAGCCGAGGAAGATGGTGCGGAGTTCGGGGCCAGTGAGCACCTGAACGTTCGCGCCCGAATTGACGCGCTGGATGTCCTGGATCGGAACGGGCTCGATGATGTCGACCTCGCCCGAGAGCAGCGCCGCGACGCGGGTCGCGTCGGACGAGATCGGGGTGAAGACGACTTCGGTGAGATTGTGCTCGGGCTTGCCCCACCAACCGGCGTTCGGCTTGAACACGGTCTTCACACCGGGCTGATGGCTCTCGATCCGGAAGGGGCCGGTGCCGTTCGCGTTGAGCGCTGCGAAGCTCGGCGTGGTCGCGGATGCGGGCGTGGGCGCGGCGGAATTGTTCGCCTCCGCCCACTTCCTGGACATGATGTACCAGGTGTCCCACTGAGAATTCAGGATCGGATTCGGCGACATGAGGATGACGTCGACGGTGTGGTCGTCGATCTTGACGAATTTGGCGTCCTTCGGAACGCGGGTCTGGAAGTTCGAACCCTGCGCGCGGACGCGGTCGGCGGAGAAGATCACGTCGTCGGCGGTGAAGTCGTCGCCGTTCTGGAACTTGACGCCCTTGCGCAGATGAAAGCGCCAGCGGGTCGGCTCCGGGGTCTCCCAACGCTCGGCGAGGCCGGGCAGGATCGCGAGGTCCTTGCCGCGCTTCGTCAGCCCTTCATAGACGTTGCCGAGATGGGCGTTGGTCGTCGTCTCGTTCAGGGTGTAGGTGT
>CAYNUN010000405.1:0-2281 GCA_964400345.1 uncultured Methylobacteriaceae bacterium | reverse complement strand
GGTCGCGGCGATGCAGAGGGAGAGCGAGCGCAGCGCGTCGAACGTGCCCTCCTTGTCCTCCTGCATGTCCTTCGCATAGGCGAGCGGCAGGCCCTTCATGACCACGAGCAGGCCCGTGAGCGCGCCGATGATGCGGCCCGCCTTGGCGCGGACGAGTTCGGCCGCGTCGGGGTTGCGCTTCTGCGGCATGATCGAGGAGCCGGTGGTGAGCGCGTCCGACAGCTTCACGAAGGCGAATTGCGGCGTCGTCCAGATCACGATCTCCTCCGCGAAGCGCGAGAGATGCATGGCCGTGATGGCGGCGGCGGCGAGCGATTCCAGCGCGAAGTCGCGATCGGACACGCTGTCGAGGGAATTGGCGGTGGGACGATCGAAGCCGAGCGCGGCGGCGGTGGCGAAGCGGTCGATCGGGAAGGAGGTCCCGGCGAGCGCGGCGGCGCCGAGCGGGCACTCGTTCATGCGCTTGCGGGCGTCGGCGAAGCGCCCGCGGTCGCGGCCGAGCATCTCGACATAGGCGAGAAGATGGTGGCCGAAGGTGACGGGCTGCGCCGACTGCAGATGCGTGAAGCCCGGCATGACGGTGCCCGCGAAGGCGAGCGCCTTTTCGGCGAGCGCGGTCTGCAGGTCGAGGATCTGCGCGGACAGGTCGTCGACCGTGTCGCGCACCCAGAGGCGCATGTCGGTGGCGACCTGGTCGTTGCGGGAACGGGCGGTGTGGAGGCGTCCGGCGGCGGGGCCGACGATCTCCGCGAGCCGCGACTCGACGTTCATATGGATGTCTTCGAGCGCACGGGTGAAGGTGAAGCCGCCGCCCGCGATCTCCGCCTCGACCTTGCCGAGGCCGTCCATGATCGCGGCCGCGTCGGCTTGCGTGACGATGCCCTGCTTCGCCAGCATCGCGAGATGCGCCCGAGAGCCGCGGATGTCCTGACGCCACAGGGTCTTGTCGAAATCGATCGAGGCGTTGATTTCTTCCATGATCGCGGCGGGTGCGCTTTCGAAGCGTCCGCCCCACATCTTGTTGCTCATGCCAACGCCCCCGAGCGGGCCGGAGACCCGATGTCCCGCAGCCGAATTCTTCTTCTCACGGCCGTCGCAGCCCTTGCGGGCGCGGGCCTCGTCGCGGGCGTCCTATACGGGACGAAGCCCTCCGCCGGCAATCGCTCCGCCGCAGCCTGCTCGGGTTCCGCCGCGGTCGCGCAGCGCACCGCGCCCTTCGCCAAGGGCGAGGTCGCCGCGCTGCGGATGACGAAGACGCCCGAACCGCTCGTCGACTTCGCCTTCACGACGCCCGAGGGGAGCGGAACCCTGAGCGATCTCGAGGGCCGCGTGGTGCTGTTCAATCTCTGGGCGACCTGGTGCGCGCCCTGCCGCGAGGAGATGCCCGCGCTCGACGCGCTGCAGAAGAATTTCGGCGGCAAGGATTTCGAAGTGCTCGCTCTCAACATGGACACGCGCAATCTCGACCGCGTGCCGCGCTGGCTGAAGGAGACGGGCATCACCTCGCTGGCGCTGCGGACCGACCCGGAAGGCAAGGTGTTCCAGCAGCTGCGCGGGGCGGGGAAGGTCACGGGGCTGCCGACGACGATCCTGATCGACCGCGAAGGCTGCGTGCTCGGCGAGATGGCGGGCCCCGCGAAATGGGATTCCGAGGACGCGATCGCGCTGATCCGGGCGGCGATGGGGGGGTGAGCCGATCGTCGCGCCGGTCTTGCCGCGGCCGTATCACCCATCCATCTCTCGGACGTCGGTACATAGGGAGGCGGGGCAGTGCCGCATGAGACTTCGCTCATTGCGACGATCGTGGCGGGGCTCGGCCGCGCCTTCGTTCTGGGCGCTCTGGCGCCTCGTCTCCGGCGCGCTCCGCTCGTCGGCTATCTGCTCGCAGGCGGGGTGATCGGGCCCGTCACGCCCGGCGATGTTGCGGATCAGGGTCTCGCACTCCAACTCGCCGAAATCGGCGTGATCCTGTTGATGTTCGGCGTGGGACTTCACTTCTCCGTCGCCGACCTGATGGCCGTCCGCCGGATCGCCGTTCCCGGCGCGCTCGTTCAGATGAGTATCGCCACCCTGCTGGGCATGGGCCTCGCCGCGGCCATGGGATGGCCGCTCGGCTCCGGCCTGGTCTTCGGTCTTTGCCTCTCGGTGGCGAGTACGGTCGTTCTGCTCCGCGCGATGCAGGAGCGGAGGCTGGTCGAGACCGAACGCGGCCGCATCGCCGTGGGCTGGCTGATCGTCGAGGATCTCGCGATGGTCCTCTCGCTCGTGCTGTTGCCTGCGA
>CAYNUN010000404.1:0-2287 GCA_964400345.1 uncultured Methylobacteriaceae bacterium | reverse complement strand
GGCGCCGCCGGGCTTCCTTCCTTCTCCCTGAGGGAGAAGGCGGCCTCACCTTCGCCCGTCCTCCAGCACCATCGCCGCACCTTTCTCGGCGATCATGATCGTCGGGGAATTCGTGTTTCCCGACGTGATGCGCGGCATGGCGGAGGCGTCGATCACCCTCAGCCCCGCGACGCCGCGGACGCGCAGTCGCGCGTCGAGCACCGCCATGGGATCGCCGTCGATCCCCATCTTCGCCGTGCCGACCGGGTGGAAGATCGTGGATGCGACCTGACCCGCGCCCAGCGCCAAGTCCTCGTCCGAGACGAGATGCGCCCCGGGCTTGTATTCTTCGGGCTTGTAGGGGGCCAACGCCGGCTGGGCGATCACTTTCCGGATGATACGCAACGCATCCGCAGCCACGCGGCGGTCGGCCTCTGCGGAAAGATAGTTCGGCGCGATCGCGGGCTGCACCGAGGCGTCCGAACTCGTGATGCGGATCGAGCCGCGGCTCTCGGGCCGCAGATTGCACACGCTCGCGGTGAAGGCGGGGAAGTCGTGCATAGGCTCGCCGAACTTGTCGAGCGACAGCGGCTGGATGTGGAACTGCAGATTCGGCGTGGCGTAATCCGGCGAGGACCGCGTGAAGGCTCCGAGCTGCGAGGGCGCCATGGTGAGCGGCCCCCGCCTGAACAAGGCGTATTCCAAGCCCATCATCGCGCGCTTCAGCAGGGACTTGTATTCCGTGTTCAGCGTCTTGACGCCCTGCACCTTGTAGACGGGACGGATCTGCAGATGGTCCTGCAGGTTCTCGCCCACGCCCGGCAGGTCGGCCACGACGTCGATGCCGTGCGACCTCAACAGTCCGCCCGGGCCGATGCCCGACAGCTGGAGCAGGTGAGGAGAGCCGACGGCCCCCGCCGCGAGAATCACTTCCCCCGCCGCCGCCTTCGCGATCGTCTCGACCCCGTCCCGCCGATACACGATCCCCGTCGCCCTGCCGTTCTCGACGAGCACCCGATCGACGCGGACTCCGGTTTCGAGACGGAGATTCGGCCGTCCCAACACGGGCTTCAGGAAGCCGCGCGCCGCGCTCCAGCGCCGCCCGTTCTTCTGGTTCACCTGAAAATAGGAGGATCCCTCATTGTTCCCGGTGTTGAAGTCGTCGACCTTCCCGATCCCGTATTGTTCGGCGGCATCGCGGAAACGGTCGAGGATCTCCCAACGCATGCGGGGATATTCCACGCGCCATTCTCCGCCCGAACGGTGGAAGCCGTCGGGCGGGGCGACGTGATCCTCGTGCTTCAGGAACATCGGCAGCACGTCGTCCCAGCCCCAGCCTTCGAGGCCCGATTGCCGCCAGCCGTCATAATCGGCCGCCTGACCGCGCATATAGATCATCGCGTTGATGGCGGAGGAGCCGCCGATGACCTTGCCGCGCGGATAGGCGATGACGCGCCCCCCGAGGCCCGCCTCGGGCTCGGTCTTGAACATCCAGTCCGCGCGCGGATTGCCGATGGCGAAGAGATAGCCGACGGGGATGTGGAACCAGATCCAGTCGTCCTTGCCGCCGGCTTCGAGCAGAAGGACGCGGTTCTTCGGGTCGGCCGAAAGCCGGTTGGCGAGCACGCATCCCGCCGATCCCGCGCCGACGACGACATAATCGAAAGTACCTTCGTCCCGCGCCGCCTCGGCCATGCGTTCGCTCCTCTGTGCGAAGTCTTTTGCCGACAGAGTTAGCGGCGGGAAGGGGTGAGGGCAATCGGCGGGAGATGCTCTGTATTCGAAGCGGAGGTCGGCCATGCCCGAGATGAGTCATTCGCTCGATTTGCCTCTTCCCGCGGGCGACCGGCAACTGCTGCACCGCGCGGCCGCGGCCGCGGGCATGACACGATCCGAATGTCGCGAATGATGGAGAGGCCCGCTCGAAAGAGCCCTCATCCTGAGGAGCGGGCTTAAGCCCGCGTCTCGAAGAGCCTGCCCCGGACTTGATCCGGGGACGAGGGCGGCGGGCATCGAGGCACGAAAACCTCGTGGTTCGAGACGGCCCTTCGGGCTTCCTCACCATGAGGTTTCCTCGGCCGCCGCCTCTCCGTGTCATCCCGGCCGCAGCGAAGCGGAGAGCCGGGATCCAGGAAGTCGCGTTGCCCGCCGCCCTTCGTGTCCATGGATCCCGGGTCGGCTGCGCCGCCCGGGATGACAGGGGGAGCATCCCTTCCCCCGTTGCAATCCTTCCTCTTTCCCTTTATAGCCCACGGCTTCGAACCGCCCGGCTCATCAGGGCTGCCGTGGCGGTTCTTTTTCGCTCATG
>CAYNUN010000403.1:0-2287 GCA_964400345.1 uncultured Methylobacteriaceae bacterium | reverse complement strand
CCAGCCCCAGCGCATGTCGTCGTCGCCCGTGGTGACTTCGCCGAAGGTCACTTTCGTGTCGACATTGGCGAAGGCGAAGCCGCCGGTCCCGTAGATCAGGAAACGGTCATAGGCGAGACCGAAACGAGCGCGGGTGGTCGCGAGCCAGTCCATGGAAGTCCCGCCGGACACGGCGATCGGGCCGATGGTGGTGAGACCGTCACCGCCGCGGCTGACGTCGACCCAGTTCCAGTCGCCTTCGAGGCCGACAACGAATTGGTTGAACTGCATGTTGTAGCCGAGCGTCGCGCCGGCGGTGAACGTATCCTCCTCGCCGCCGAAACCCGGGCCGGTGCCGTAAAGCGGCGAATAGGAGACACGCTGCTTCGTGTCGGCCCAGTTCCAGCCGGCGTTGGCGCCGAGATAGAAGCCGGTCCAGCTGAAGGCGGGCGGAGCCATGATCGTGGGCGACGGAGCCATGGGCTGCGTGCGCCGCGGCAGATCCGCCGCAAAGGCGGGGGCCGCGAGCAGGGCCGCGGCGGATGCGATGAGAAGGCTCTTGCGCATTGGAAAACTCCCCGAGCTGATGAACACCGACCCCAGCTATAATTTACGCTGCGTCAGCTGTCTTTGACGTTACGGCAACACACGTAACCGAATATATTACGCTAGGGAAGATATGGCGCGTAACGAAATGGGCTGACCGCCGGACGGGCACGGCCTCGACCCCGCTTCGCTTGCGGCGAGGAACGGCGCGGCGGCGCAGAAAAAAAGCCGGCCGCAGATGCGACCGGCTGAAGAGGTCGTTCCGGCAACAAGCCGAAACATCCAGAGGGGAACGGTAAGATCCTTCGACGCCGGAGGGGATCGCGGCGCTCCAGAACAACCGAAGCCAGATATGGCCGGTCAGACCCCTGCACGCAACGCATAAGGCAACATGACAGCCATGCGCCTTATCGGGAGCCCGAAGCGGGCGCCGTCACCGTCCCGAAAAGATGAAGAACGCCCCCGCCGCGATGAGGGCGAAACCGACGAGATGATTCCATCCGAGCGGCTCGCGCAGGACGAAGACGGAGAAGCCCGCGAAGACGAGAAGGGTGATCACCTCCTGGATCGTCTTCAGCTCCGCTGCGGAATAGACCGCATGGCCGATGCGGTTGGCGGGGACGGCGAAGCAGTATTCGACGAGCGCGATGCCCCAGCTCGCCGCGATGACGATCGGCAGGGCCGTCTCCTTGAACTTCAGATGGCCGTACCACGCGACGGTCATGAAGACGTTGGAGACCAGGAGAAGCAGGATCGGAAGAACGAAGGGCGAGGCGAACTGGGGCATGAGAGACGTCTCCGGAAACGCGGGCGTGCAGACCGCGAAAGGAGGACTGCGTCAACCCGTCATCGCGCATGCGCCGCTTCGCCTTGTCCTCGCCGGGGACTCGACCCATCTTCCCGGCATGGCCGATGATCCGAAATCCAAGGCCCGGCCGTCGCGCGCGAGAGCGTCGAAGCCGGAGTTGAAACCGCTCGACGAACATCTCGCCGCCCTGCTGAGCCCGGGCCTCGTCCGTTCGGGCGAGAGCGGTGCGGGCGGTTTCGGGGAGATGCCGCAGGCGGCGTTCGAGATCGAAGCGCCCTCCCCCGGCGACCGCGTGCGCGACAAGGGACTGACGCGTTCCGCGATGCTCGCGGACGCGCCCAAGCGCGTGCGCCAAGGCAACGTCAAACGCTTCGAGGACGACGAGGGGGAAGAGGACGGCCCGGCGACGCACGGCACGGCGGGCGCGGGCGCGACCGTCGAAGCGTTGAAGGCGCTTCTGGAACAGGGCGATCCGCGGTTCCGCGAAAAGCGGGTCTGGGCGCCGCATCGGCCGCCGCGGCCGGAAAAGTCGGAAGGCGGGCGGGCCTTCGAACTGGTGTCGGAATACGAGCCGAAGGGCGACCAGCCGCAGGCGATCGCGGAACTGGTCGACGGCATCGCGCGGCATGAGCGCGACCAGGTGCTGCTCGGCGTCACGGGCTCGGGCAAGACCTTCACCATGGCGCAGGTGATCGCGCGGACGCAGCGGCCCGCCTTGATCCTCGCGCCGAACAAGACGCTCGCCGCGCAGCTCTACGGCGAGTTCAAGAGCTTCTTCCCGAACAACGCGGTCGAATATTTCGTCAGCTATTACGACTACTACCAGCCCGAAGCCTACGTGCCGCGCACCGACACCTACATCGAGAAGGACAGCTCCATCAACGAGCAGATCGACCGCATGCGCCATTCGGCGACGCGCGCGCTTCTCGAACGGCCCGACACGATCGTGGTCGC
>CAYNUN010000402.1:0-2292 GCA_964400345.1 uncultured Methylobacteriaceae bacterium | reverse complement strand
CTGGGGAACACCCTTCTGAAATACGTCGCGTCCGGGGGTCTTGAAGCCGCCCGAGCCGCACCGGTTCTGTCGGCGGCGCGGACCGCGATGACCCGGTTCGTCGCCATGGCGGAACTCCACGACGAAGCGCTGGCGCTGGCGCTCGAAATCGGCCATCCGATCTACGACTGCTACTATCTGGCGCTCGCCCGCCGGGAGAAGGCGCTCTTCGTCACGGCGGACCTCAAGCTTCTCCGGAAGCTTGCCGGCACGCCGCTCTCCGACCTTGCCGCCCACATCGCCGACAGCCCCGACCGAGGAGCCGCCCGATGACCCTCTTCGCCCTCGATGAAGACCGGATCGCGATCCGCGACATGGCGCGGGACTTCGCGGCGGAGAAGCTCGCGCCGCATGCGGTGAAGTGGGATCACGACAAGCATTTCCCGGTCGACGTGATGCGCGAGGCGGCGGCGCTCGGCATGGGCGGCGTCTATGTGCGCGAGGACGTCGGCGGTTCGGGGCTGACGCGGCTCGACGCGACGCTGATCTTCGAGGCCTTGGCGACGGGATGCCCGACGGTGTCGGCCTTCATCTCGATCCACAACATGGCGGCGTGGATGATCGACGCCTACGGCTCGGAGGAGCAGCGGCGGCGCTTCCTGCCGAAGCTGACCACGATGGAACGGATCGCGAGCTATTGCCTGACGGAGCCCGGCGCGGGATCGGACGCCGCCGCGCTGAAGACGCGGGCGCGGCGCGAGGGCGATCATTACGTGCTCGACGGAACCAAGCAGTTCATCTCCGGCGCGGGCGTCTCCGACGTTTATCTCGTGATGGTGCGGACGGGCGAGGACGGCCCCGGCGGCATCTCCACGATCGTCGTCGAGAAGGATGCGCCCGGCCTCTCCTTCGGCGCGGAGGAGATGAAGATGGGCTGGAACGCCCAGCCGACGCGGCAGGTGATCTTCGACGGCTGCCGCGTGCCCGTCGCGAACCGGATCGGGCCGGAAGGCATCGGCTTCAAGATCGCCATGGCGGGATTGGACGGCGGGCGGCTCAACATCGCCGCCTGTTCGCTCGGCGGGGCGCAGGCCGCGCTCGACAAGTCGCTGTCCTATATGACGGACCGCAAGGCCTTCGGAAAACGGCTCTCCGACTTTCAGGCGCTGCAGTTCAAGCTCGCCGACATGGCGACCGAATTGGAGGTCGCCCGCACCTTTCTGTGGCGCGCGGCCGCGGCGCTCGACGACAAGACGCCGGACGCGACCCGGCTCTGCGCGATGGCCAAGCGCTTCGCCACGGATGCGGGTCATCAGGTCGCGGACGAAGCGCTGCAGCTTCACGGCGGATACGGCTATCTTGCGGATTACGGGATCGAAAAGATCGTCCGGGATCTCCGTGTTCATCGCATTCTCGAAGGGACCAACGAAATCATGCGGGTCATCATCGCGCGCGGGCTCTTCGGCCGCGGCCAAGGCGGCGGGCAGTGATGCTCACCATCCTCAAATCCGTTCTCCTCGGGACTGCGATCACGGCGGGCGTGCTCGCGGTCTTCGCGGCCTACGGCCCGGCCTTCTTCATCGACGGAAGAAGCCCGTTCCAGATCAACTTCTTCGCGGCCGCGATCATCGGGCTGCTCACGGGTTGGCTCGCACCACGCCTCGTCGGCGCGCGCGTGCATGATCATCTGCGCTCGGCGGTGCTGATCTCCGTGCCGATCCTCGTGGTGCAGGCGGTCGTCACCTCGCATTTCCAGGTCGTGTTCCGGGAGTTGAACCCGGTCATGGACAAGGTCTTCGGCGCCCTGATGCTCTGGGCCGTCGCCTTCGTGCTCATCGGCGGAACGCTGCGCCGCAAACCCTGATCCAGCGCAAATCGGGAGAAGACGCCATGGCGACGATCGGCTTCATCGGCCTCGGCAATATGGGCGGCCCCATGGCGGGCAATCTGGTGAAGGCGGGGCATCGCGTCCTCGGCTTCGACATCGTGGCGGACAACGCCGCCGCGGCCGAACGGCTCGGGGTCGTGATCGCGGGCTCGGGGGCGGAAGCGGTCGCCGACGTCGACGCGGTCGTCACCATGCTGCCCGCGGGCAAGCATGTGCTCGCGGTGTGGGACGAGGCGCTCGCGGCCGCCAAGCCGGGGACGCTCTTCGTCGACTCCTCCACGATCGACGTCGAAAGCGCCCGCAAGGCGCATGAGATGGCGGCGGGCGCGGGCATGGCCGCGGTCGACGCGCCCGTCTCCGGCGGCGTCGGCGGGGCGCAGGGCGCGACGCTCACCTTCATGTGCGGCGGGGCCGACGACGCCTTC
>CAYNUN010000401.1:0-2300 GCA_964400345.1 uncultured Methylobacteriaceae bacterium | reverse complement strand
GCCGAAGGAAGGCGATGCGCCGAAGGGCACCGCCGAGAAACTGGCGAACATCGCGAAGCCGAAGAAGCAGCCGGAACCCGCTCCCGTCGAGCAGCACGACCCGCAGACGGGCGAGATCACGCCGCCGGAGGAAGACCCCTACGTGCGGGGCCGCAAGGCGTTCGCGCGCGGGATGAAGGCCGACTCGTGCCCGCCGTCGTTCGATGACGCTCAGGCGGAGGCGTGGAACAACGGTTGGCGTGATGCGAGCGAGGAGGCGGGTCAATGACCAACTCGACGCTGACCTCCGAAACCACCGCGCTGCTGCGGCGGGCCATCGGCAAACGGATCGCGCATCTGATGGAACATCGGATGATTACGCGGCCCGAGATGGCCGACGCCATCGGCGTGACCGACATGCGGATGGCCCGGATCATGAAGGGTTCGTCCGACATGACCGTGCCGCAGCTGATCTGGTGCGCGAAGGTGCTCAACTGCTCTCTGGAGACCCTGACGGGGCGTTAAGCGCCCCGTCTTTTCGGCTATGGATGATCTCCCCCCAGATGCCCTAAGATTTGTGGAAGCCTTGGCTCGCCACATGCGACGCCGGGCGTTGATTGGGGAGGAGACATCCATATGCGACGTGCAGCCTTGTATGCACGGTTCTCAACGGAACATCAGTCCGACCGAAGCGTCGACGACCAGCTTGCCCTTTGCGAAGGGTTCGCGCGGGCGCAGGGTCTCACGATCACCGGACGGTATTTCGACCGCGCCCGAAGCGGCACCACGGTCCACGGGCGAGACGGTCTATCTGAGCTCCTTCAAGACGCGCGAGCAGGCGGGTTCGATGTCATCATCGTCGAAGCCCTCGACCGCCTGTCGCGTGACCAAGAAGACCTAGCCGGGCTTCACAAGCGGCTCACCTTCCTCGGCATCGAGATTGTCGCCGTCCACGACGGCAAGGCCGACGCCTTGCAGGTCGGCATTCGCGGTCTTGTGTCCTCGCTTTGGATCGCGGACCTGAAGCACAAGATCAGGCGCGGGATGACGGGCAGGGTGAAGGACGGCAAGAGCGCGGGCGGGCGGGCCTATGGCTATCGCCCGACGCCGGGCGATCCCGGCAAGCCGACGGTTCACGAGGCGGAAGCCGCCGTCATCCGCCGCATCTTCGCGGAGTATCTGGCGGGCAGGTCGCCGCGCGACATCGCCATCGGGTTGAACACGGAAGGCGTCCCGGCACCGCGCGGCGCATCATGGCAACCGGAGATCATCGGCGGGAACCCGAAGCGCGGTCACGGCATCCTGCGGAACTCGATCTACGCGGGCCGTCTGGTCTGGAACCGGGTGAAGATGGTGCGCGATCCCGACACCGGGCGCAGGGTGTCGCGTCCTAACCCGCCGGATCAATGGCAGCACGCGGACGCCCCGCAACTTGCGATCATCGACGCGGACACATGGGATGCGGTGCAGGCGCGGTTGCAGGCGCGCTCCATCGGCCCCGTGCGCCGGGAGAGGGATCGACGCGGGCGCATCCTGTCCGGGCTTCTGCGGTGCGGAGAATGCGGTGGGAGCCTGTATGTGCATGAGCAGTCGGGACCGTTCCCGCGCGTGATGTGCCGGGCCGCGAAGATGAAGGCGTGCGCGAACGGTCGAACCTACAACCTGCACGCGATAGAACGGGCGGTGATCGACGGGGTGGCGGAACGGCTGAAGCACCCTGACGCGATTCGGAAGTGGTTGGAGGAGCAGCAGTCCGAGCGCCGGGCAGACAGCAAGGCGCGGGCGCGGGTGCAGCAGGATGTCGAGCGGCTGCGGGCGAAGATCACCCGGATGTCGCGGATGCTGGTCGAGGGGCGGGTCGCGGAAGACTTCTTCGACACCGAGATGCCGCAGGTGCGGGCCGAGCTTGCCGCATTAGAAGCCCGTCTGGCGGCTTCTCCGGCGACCCCTGTCGTCACCCTGCACCCGGCGTCCGTCGCGTCCTACGCGGACGCTCTGGCCGATCTGGGCCGTGTCCTGACGACCGGGCACGAGGACCGGGATCTGATCGAGGCGTTCCGGCTGCTGATCGACCGCGTGACCATCGTGAATGGCCCGGAAAAGACGGTCATCTGCGAGGTTGTCGGCCCTCTGGGGCCGCTGCTCGACCGTCATTGCCACTTGTTGGTGGCGGAGGTGCGTTTTCCGAAAGTGGCAACGTTTCTATGGGGCAGGTTCGCCGCGTGAAAAAATCTCAGAAATCTCACGTTTTGTGGGTTGCATGGTGAAAAAAATTACCGTACTTAGGTTGCATCGGGCGCAACGAAGCGCCCCTGATTGGA
>CAYNUN010000400.1:0-2313 GCA_964400345.1 uncultured Methylobacteriaceae bacterium | reverse complement strand
AGGCGCCACCACTCCGACGGCTCCGGCCGTCGCGCGGACACGGGGCGGCCGACGCAGCTCGTCGTGGGCTTTTCAGCCGGCGGGCCGACGGACGTCGTCGCACGCACGATCGGCGCGAAGCTCGGGGAATTGCTGGGCGCCCGCGTCGTCATCGAGAACCGCGTCGGCGCCTCGGGCAACATCGCAAGCGAGGCGGTTGCACGCTCGGAACCCGACGGGCGTACCCTTCTGGTGGCGCATGCCGGGTTCGCCGTGAACGAGACGCTCTTCCCGGGCAAGCGCTTCACCTATGAGCGCGATTTCGTGGCCGTCGCGCCGCTCGCCGAAACGGCCAATGTTCTCGTCGTTCATCCGAGCCTCGGCCCCAAGAACGTTGCGGAATTGATCGCCCTCGGGCGCGAGAAGGGCGAGCTGCTCTATGCGACCGCCGGCCGCGGCACCGTGACCCATGTCGCGGGAGAATTGTTCGCGCGCATGACGGGCGTGAACATGGTTCCCGTTCACTACAAGGGCGGCGGCGAACTCCTGCAGGACTTGATCGCCGGTCACGTCAAGCTTTCCTTCTCGACCATACCGCCCGTGCGGGATTTCATCTCGAACGGCACGCTGCTCGCGCTCGCCACGACGCGGCTCGAACGCGACGGCATGTTGCCGAACACGCCGACGGCGCATGAGTCGGGTCTGTCGGGTTTCGAGCTGTCGCTATGGCTCGGCCTGCTCGCTCCGCGCGGCACGCCGGAACCCGTCGTCCGGAGAATATCCGAAGCGGCCCGGCAAGCGACGGAATCCGCGGAAGTCCAAACGGCGCTCGCCGGTCAGGGCTTCCGGCGACTGACCGCGACCCCGGAGGAATTCGACGCCTTCGTGAAGGTGGAAATCGACAAATGGGGCAATATCGCGCGCCGCATCGGCATTGCGGGGCAATAGCCCTCAAAAGCAGCTCTCAGAAGGCCTCTTCGAAGACGCTGCCCGTATGCGGGTCGCGATAGACGAATGCCCGAGATGCGGCGACCGCTCCGCCCGAGAGCCCGCCGTGAAATCTGATCGCGCCGTCGTCGTCGAAAACCTCGGCGCGTACTTGTGCTGCGACCTCGGGCGGCGAACGCCAGGCGAAGGTCACGATTTCATGGCTCGCGTTCCGAAAAGCCGCGGAATGAAGAAGCGTGTCCCCGGCGTACAGGACGTCGTCACCATCCGTATGCCGTTCCGCGAATTCGGCGAAGGACATGAACGCGTTGTCGCCGAGAAAATCCAGAAAGCGGCTTTCGACGGCGGATCGGAGCCGGATCGCGATGCGCAGCTTGAGGTTCGCCGCGTAGACGTTCTCCACAAGCCCGCCCGATACGCCGCATCGCCGGAAGAGCCTGTAATCGGGCTCCTCCAGCCCTGCCACATGAAGTTCGGGCTCGAACGTTCTGATCAGGATTTGTCCCGAGCAACCCGGCAACTGCTCGACCGCCCCTTCGGACGGAGCGGCCGACATCCGCATGACGATCCAAGAATGAGAAGGACGCTCGCTTGCGTTCGGCGTGTTCGAGACGTCATCCGGTTCGTTCTCGTGACCTGAGAACCCGACCATCGCCGAACCTCCCTCTGCTTCGTCTCTCGTGATGCAATGAACGACGAGCGCCTGCGTACCGGATAAACCGCGTCCGCACCGCTGTCGACGGACATCGACCCGCGCCGTGGACCGGTCCGGGAGACCGATCAACCGAAATCGAACGAATATGCTGAGGATTGGCGGAGAGGGGGTCCGTAGAACCTAATGGCATGGGTGTCTATAGATCCGTGAAATATCAAAAATATATGCTTTTTATCAATCATGTACGCATTGATCGGTGGATACAGGTCTACGACGATCTACCCTGATCCACGCAAAATTTGTGGGTTGGTTTGTGAGTTGGTATGCTGCGAGCGATCAAGGGCTCGCGCATGCACAAACTCACTGCCGTCAAGGTTCAGAAGTCCTGCTACCCCGAGGGACGAAAGGGACCGTTCCTGCTCGCCGACGGCGGCGGACTTTACCTTCAGATCATGCCGAAAGGCTCGAAATCTTGGGTGTTCCGGTTCATGATCCGGGGCAAGGCCCGAGCAATGGGATTGGGTCCTTTCGGCGATGACGGAGGGGGCATGTCCTTGGCTCAAGCGCGTGAACGCGCTGCAGCTGCCAGATCTTTTCTCGCTCGTGGCTTGGATCCGTTGGAGGCCCGAGAAGAGGCTTCACGGCTAGAAGCCGCTCGGCGAGCCCACGAGAAGGCCCGGGCGGTGACCTTTGCGCAGGCTGCAGACGCCTACGTTCAGTCTCAATCATCG
>CAYNUN010000399.1:0-2319 GCA_964400345.1 uncultured Methylobacteriaceae bacterium | reverse complement strand
CCGCAGGAGAGGAGAGGGATCTCGATCTTCGACCAGTCGGCCGAGCGGACGCGATAGAAATCCTCGTCGAAAGGCCGATCGATGATGTCGGGCCAGAGCCGCGAGCGGTTGGCGGCCAGTTCCTCGTCGGACAGGGTCGGCGGCCCGCAGACCGTGTCGCCGGTGAGCGGCGAACGCGGACCGTTGTCGCCGCGGCCGTGCTGGACGGTCTTCACCTGCATGTCCTGCCAGTTCTTCTGGAACGTGCAGGCGATCCCGCCGTGATGGGTGGCGTCGCGGACGCGGTCGGAATAGCCCTCCCAGACGCAGATCGCGGCGAGATGAGGCGGCTTCATCGCCGCGACGCGCCATTGGTTCGTCGCGTAATAGGAGACGCCCGCGAGGCCGACCTTGCCCGTCGACCAGGGCTGCACCCCGGCCCATTCGATGCATTCATAGAAGTCGCGCGTCTCGCGCGGCGAATGATGGTCGAGATAACCCGGCGAGCGCCCGGCCCCGCGGCTGTCGACGCGGACGACGACATAGCCTTCCGGCACCCATTTCTCGGGGTCGAGAACCTCCCAATTCGCATAGGCGTTGGAGGTGCCCGCCACGGCGTCGGGATGCTGCCGCGCCATGATCTCCCAAGCGGTCTTGTAGCCCTCCTGGAAGGGGAGCCCCTTGCCGTAGGGCCCGTAGCTGATGAGGACGGGGCAGCGGCCTCCGTCATCGGGCCGGAACACGTCGGCGCGAAGGACGACGCCGTCGTCCATCGTGACGGCGACGTCGATCTCGATGATCATCCCGTCGCGGACGATACGCTTCTCGCGGATGTGTTCGTTCATGGCGACCCCCCCGGGCGCGGTTTCGATCAGGCCTCCGGGATCACCGGCAGAAGGACGTAAGGCGACCGGCCCGGCCCGAAATGCAGCGTGTTCGTTCCCCCGAACACGCTTTCGGGCCTGTCGTCCGGATCGTCGTGAAGGAACGGGCCGCAGCCCGTCATCGGCCGTTTCATGTTGGACAGATGCGTCGGCGCGCCGGCCCGGACATAGTCCTTGCCGCGCACGCAGAGACCGATCCGGTAGCCCTTCGGGACCACGATGCAGGTGGGCCAGATCTCCACGTCGAGCTCATAGGCCCGGCCGGGTTCGAGCGGCTGCACCTCGTCATGCGGATGATAGGGCCGATAGGGTCGGCTCTTCACCGGATCGAGCTTGCGGTGCGAGGCGCGGAGCCAGCCCTGACCGACGGGCGTGTGCGGATCGAGCGCGCCGTAGAAGACGACCTCGGCGCCCTGCGGGTCGAAGACCTGCAGCACGAGGAAGACGTCCGCGTCCTTCGTGTCGGAGCTCAGGAAGAGCTTGGCGGCGGAAGGACCGGTGATCTCGGTGTCCTGTTCGAGAGGCGGCGAGAGGAAGGTCGCGCCGTCGCCGAGGGCGGCGTAGTCGAGCGCGGTTTCCTTCTCGAATGGCTCGGGCGAGAGCGCCATGCGCACAGGATCGAGGAAGAATTTCGTCCATCGCGTGCGGGCGAGCGGCCATTCGTTCTCATGGCGGAGCGGAAAACGGATCTGTCCGGGACGACGTATCTGGAGTTGGACCTTCGGCTGCTTTTCCCAGCCGGTCGGCTCGCCCTTCAGGAAATGCCCGAAGAAGCGCTTCTGCAGATCGAGGCCGTAATTCGTGTAGAACTCGGCCCAATGCGCTCCGCCGTGGAGTTCGAGCCATTTCTGCGGCGAGGCGGCGTTGACGAAGCCTTCGACATTGCCGCGCAGATGCAGCCCCTGCCCGCCCCAGTTCCCCGCACTGAGCAGGGGAACGGTGATCTTCGCCATGTCGCCAGCCTGCGCCCGGTAGTAATCGCCGTCGAGGTGGTTGCGGAGAAGTTCGCCCGGCATGTCGGCCCGGTTTCCCGCAAGTTCCTCCTCGCTCAGCGTTTCCGGCCCGCAGACGAGGTCGCCCGTCACCCTGCTCCGAGGGCCGCGCTCGCCCAACCCGTGCTGGACCGTCTTGACCTGCATCTCCTGCCAATTCTTCCGGAAGACGGAGAGAATGCCGCCGTGATGCGTGGCGTCCCGGTAATTGTCGGCGAACCCTTCCCAAACGCAGATCGCCGCCAGATGCTTCGGCTGCAGGGCGGCGACGCGCCACTGATTGGCCCCGTAATAGGAAATGCCGTTGATGCCGACCTTGCCGGTGCACCAGGGCTGTACGCCGATCCAGTCGATGCAGACGGCGAAGTCCTTGGTCTCGCGCGGTCCGTGGACCGCGAGAAAGCCCGGTGAACGGCCTGCGCCGCGGCTGTCGATGCGGATGCAGGCATAGCCGTCCGGGACCC
>CAYNUN010000398.1:0-2322 GCA_964400345.1 uncultured Methylobacteriaceae bacterium | reverse complement strand
GAAGGTGCGCGCGGCGAGGGCGGCTACCTCACCAATTCCGAAGGCGAGCGCTTCATGGAGCGCTATGCGCCGTCGGCGAAGGATCTCGCCTCGCGCGACGTCGTCTCGCGCGCCATGACCATGGAGATCCGGGCGGATCGCGGCGTGGGCAAGGGCAAGGACCACATCTATCTGCATCTCGACCATCTGGATCCGAAGATCCTGGCCGAGCGCCTTCCGGGCATTTCCGAAAGCGCGAAGATCTTCGCGGGCGTCGACGTGACGCGTGAGCCGATCCCGGTCCTGCCGACCGTCCACTACAACATGGGCGGCATCCCGACGAATTATCACGGCGAAGTGCTCACCAAGAAGAACGGCGACGCCGACACCGTCGTGCCGGGCCTCATGGCGATCGGCGAGGCGGCCTGCGTCTCCGTCCACGGCGCGAACCGCCTCGGGTCGAACTCGCTGATCGATCTCGTGGTGTTCGGCCGCGCGGCCGGTCTGCGCGCCGCCGAACTCGTGACGCCGGGCGAGAAGCACGCGGAACTGCCGAAGGACTCGGCCGATCTGTCGCTGTCGCGCCTCGACAAGTTCCGCAACGCGAACGGCGGCACGCCGACCGCGGAACTGCGCAACCGGATGCAGCGGACCATGCAGAACAACTGCGCGGTCTACCGCACGGGCGAGGTGCTCGAAGAGGGCAAGAAGCTCATCACGGAAATCTGGAAGGGCTCGGCCGACATCGCCGTGACCGACCGTTCGCTGATCTGGAATTCGGATCTCATCGAGACGCTCGAATTCGACAATCTGATCACGCAGGCCGTGGTGACCATGGAAGGCGCGCTGAACCGCAAGGAATCGCGCGGCGCTCAGGCCCGCGAGGACTATCCGGACCGCGACGACAAGAACTGGATGAAGCACACGCTCGCGTGGATCGACGAGAACCGCAAGGAAGTCGCGATCGATTACCGTCCGGTGCATACCTACACGATGACCAACGACGTGCAGTACATCGAGCCCAAGGCTCGCGTGTACTGAGGTCGGGCGAGGACAAGCAAAGATGGTCGAACTCGCGCTTCCCAAGAACTCCCGCGTCGTCGAGGGCAAGACCTGGCCCAAGCCCGCGGGCGCGAACAACCTCAAGGAATTCCGGATCTACCGCTATGATCCGGACGGTGAGAGCAATCCGCGGACCGACACCTATTGGGTCGACCGCGACGATTGCGGGCCGATGATCCTCGACGGGCTGATCTGGATCAAATCCAAGATCGATCCGACGCTGACCTTCCGCCGCTCCTGCCGCGAAGGCATCTGCGGGTCCTGCGCGATGAATATCGACGGGACCAACACGCTCGCCTGCACCCGCGGCATGGACGAGGTGGCGGGCACGATCCGGATCTATCCGCTGCCGCATATGCCGGTGATCAAGGACCTCGTTCCCGATCTCACCCGCTTCTACGCGCAGCACGCCTCGATCGAGCCTTGGCTCCACACCTCCACTCCGGCCCCGGAGAAGGAGTGGAAGCAGTCGCGCGAGGACCGCGAACATCTCGACGGTCTCTACGAGTGCATTCTCTGCGCCTGCTGCTCGACGTCCTGCCCGAGCTATTGGTGGAACGGCGATCGCTATCTCGGCCCGGCCGCTCTGCTGCAGGCCTATCGCTGGCTGATCGATTCGCGCGACGAGGCGACGGGCGATCGTCTCGACGATCTCGAGGATCCGTTCCGTCTCTATCGCTGCCACACGATCATGAACTGCGCGAACACCTGCCCGAAGGGTCTGAACCCGGCCAAGGCGATCGCGGAGATCAAGAAGATGATGGTCGCGCGTCAGGTCTGATCGACCCCGCCCATCGACGCATCAAAAAAGGCGCCCTTCGGGGCGCCTTTTCGTTGTGCGGTGCCGTCAATTCGTGAGCGGCGCGAGGAAGAGGCCGACCACGGCCCCGAGGCCCACCAGCCACAGCACCGACCGCAGCGTCGCCTTGTCGGCGATATAGGCGGCCGTGTAGCCGATCCGGGCGGCCACGAAGACGGCCGACAAGGTGTCCACGAGATTGGGAGGCGCCTCGGCCAGCGTCGAGAGCAGCACCGCGGCGGCGAAGAAGGGGAAGGCCTCGAAGCCGTTCTGATGGGCCGCATGGGCGCGGGCGCGCCGGCCTTCGAGACCGGTCGCCCAGCTCCGCGGCATGCGGTTGTCGTAGTCCGGACCGGCTTTGGCGAAGCCGACCGCGATATAGGGGATCAATGCGGCCGCGAGGACGCACCAATAAGCGACGGACATGCCGGAAACTCCAGTTGCACTCTGTGATACGGAGCCGGAGCGTCGCCGGTTCAGGC
>CAYNUN010000397.1:0-2324 GCA_964400345.1 uncultured Methylobacteriaceae bacterium | reverse complement strand
CTCGACGAGCCCTTCGGCGCGCTCGACGCCTTCACCCGCGAAGAGCTGTGGTGCGTGATCCGCGATCTCCACGCCCGCACCGGCGTGACGGTCATCCTCGTCACGCATGATCTCCGCGAGGCCGCCTTCCTGTCCGACCGCGTCTTCTGCATGAGCGCGCGCCCCGGCCGCATCATCGCGGAAGCCGTGATCGACCTGCCGCGGCCGCGCGAGCTCGACGTCACCTACAGCCCGGCCTTCGCCGACATCGTCCAGGGTCTGCGCGGCCACATCGTCCATGCGAGGTCCGCGTGATGAGCGAACGCACGCTTCTGCGCATCGCCCCTTGGGTGTTCACCGTCGGCTTCTTCCTGCTGTGGGAGATCCTCTGCGCGGCCTTCAAGGTCTCGAGCTACGTGCTGCCCCGGCCGAGCCAGATCGGCATGGCGCTCTGGGAATACCGCACCCAGCTCGCCTTCCATTCCGCGCACACGCTGTGGATGACGGTGGCGGGCTTCATCATCGCGGTCGTGTTCGGCCTCGTGCTGGGCATGGCGCTGGGCGCATCGCGTCTCGTCCATGCGGGCAGCTATCCGCTGCTGGTGGGCTTCAACGCGATCCCCAAGGTCGCGGTGGTGCCGATCCTCGTCATCTGGTTCGGCGTGGGCTGGCTGCCCGCGGTGCTCACCGCCTTCCTGATCTCCTTCTTCCCGATCGTCGTGAACGTGGCCACGGGCCTCGCCACGATCGAGCCGGAGGTGGAGGACGTGATGCGCGCGCTCGGCGCGTCCAAGCTCGACATCATCCTCAAGGTCGGGGTGCCGCGTTCGCTGCCCTATTTCTTCGGCTCGCTGAAGATCGCGATCACGCTCGCTTATGTCGGCTCGGTGATCGCGGAGTACAACGCGTCGAATTACGGCATCGGCAATCTGATGGCCCGCGCGAGCGCGGACTTCAACGTGCCCCTGCTCTTCGCCGCGCTCATCGCGCTCGGCGTGCTCGGCGTCGCGCTTTACGCGGTCACCGCGCATATCGAAGCCAAGACGACGAAATGGGCCCAGCGTTCGCAATTCGCGGCGGGGTAAGGCGGTCGTCGAAAACCTCATGGTGAGGAGGCCCGAAAGGGCCGTCTCGAACCACGAGGTTTTCGTGCCTGCAAGTCGACCCGATGGTTCGAGACGCCCGGCTTTGCCGGGCTCCTCACCATGAAGGGAGATGGAGGTTTCGGCATCCGGGCACCCGCGCCCGAACCCGACTTCCCTCCATTGCGCCCGCGCGAGCCTTGCCGTTACGATCCGCCGCCTTTTCCACCGGCCGCGGAGACCATCTTGATCCCGGACATTCGCGCTGAAGCGCCCCTGCGCGCGGCCTTCCGCTGGCGGATTCCCGCCCGCTACAATATCGGCGTCGACGTCTGCGACCGTTGGGCCGCGGCCGATCCGAACCGCACCGCCCTGCTCGACGTGTTCCCCGACGGCCGCGTGGACGCCGTCACCTATGCCGATCTCCGCAGCCGGTCGAACCGCATCGCGAACATGCTGCGCAAGCGCGGCGTCGGCCGGGGCGACCGCGTCGCGATCCTGCTGCCGCAATGCCGCGAGGTCGCGGAGATCCACATCGCCGTCTACAAGCTCGGCGCGGTGACGCTGCCGCTCGCCGCTCTGTTCGGCGTCGAGGCGCTGGGCTACCGGCTGACGGATGCGGGCGCGAAGGCGCTGATCACCAATGCCGCGGGCCTCGCCAAGCTGAAGCTTCTGCCCGAGCCGCCGCCCGGCCTCGAACTCGTCCTGTCCACCGACGGGCCGGACGGCTCCGTCGCGGGTTTCCGGGCCGCGCTCGAAGGCGCGTCCGAGGATTTCACCCCCGTCGACACCGCCGCCGACGACCCGGCGATGATGATCTACACCTCCGGCACGACCGGGAACCCGAAGGGCGCGCTCCATGCGCATCGCGTGCTGCTCGGCCATATGCCCGGCGTGCAGCTGCCGCACGACTTCTTCCCGCAGCCGGGCGACCGCATGTGGACGCCCGCGGATTGGGCCTGGGCGGGCGGTCTGCTCAACGGCCTCCTGCCGTCGCTCCATTTCGGCGTGCCGACCGTGGCGCGGAAATTCGAGAAATTCGATCCCGAAGAAGCCTTCGCGCTGATGGCGCGGCTGGAGATCCGCAACACTTTCGTGCCGCCGACGGCGCTGCGCATGCTGCGCTCCGTCAAGAATCCGCGCGCCCGCTTCGATCTGAAGCTGCGCACCATCGCCTCCGGCGGCGAGGCGCTCGGCGTCGAAACCTTCGAATGGGGCCGCCGCGACCTCGGGCTCACCATCAACGAATTCTACGGCCAGACG
>CAYNUN010000396.1:0-2328 GCA_964400345.1 uncultured Methylobacteriaceae bacterium | reverse complement strand
GGCGGCGGGCGCGGCATGAAGGTCGCGCGCACTGAAAGCGACCTCGTTCATGCGCTGCAGACGGCCCGCACCGAGGCCAAGGCCGCCTTCGGCGACGATGCGGTCTATCTCGAGAAGTATCTCGAAAAGCCCCGCCATATCGAAATTCAGGTGCTCGGCGACGGCCGCGGCAACGCGGTCCATCTCGGCGAGCGCGACTGTTCTCTCCAGCGCCGCCATCAGAAGGTCTGGGAAGAGGCGACCTCCCCCGCTCTCAATGACGCGATGCGCGAGGAGATCGGCGACGTCTGCGCCCGCGCGATGCAGGATCTCGGCTATCTCGGCGCGGGGACCATCGAATTCCTCTACGAGGACGGCAAGTTCTACTTCATCGAAATGAACACCCGCATCCAGGTCGAGCATCCCGTCACGGAGATGATCACCGGGATCGACCTCGTCAACGAGCAGATCCGCATCGCCGCGGGCGCGCCGCTCTCCTTCAAGCAGGAAGACGTGAAGATCGCAGGCCACGCGATCGAGTGCCGCATCAATGCCGAGCATCCCGTCACCTTCCGCCCGTCGCCCGGCAAGATCACCTATTTCCATCCCCCCGGCGGCCTCGGCGTCCGCGTCGATTCGGCGGTCTATCAGGGCTACGCCATCCCGCCGCATTACGATTCGCTGATCGGCAAGCTGATCGTGCACGGCCGCACCCGCAACGAATGCCTCATGCGGCTTCGTCGTGCGCTCGACGAATTCGTCGTGGAGGGGGTCGAGACGACGCTGCCTCTGTTCCGCGCTCTCGTCCGCAATCCCGACATCCAGAACGGGCTCTACGACATCCACTGGCTCGAGAAGTTTCTGGCCGGGGGCGGCATGGGCGGCGACGCGGCAGGATGATCCCATGGCGTCCGGAGCGGAATCGGACGACGCGATCACTCCGGACCTGCTGCTGCAGGCTTATGCGGCCGGGGTCTTCCCCATGGCGGAAAGCGCCGACGATCCCGGTCTCTATTGGGTCGAGCCGCGCGAGCGCGGCGTCCTCCCTCTCGACGATTTCCACGTGTCGGCGAGCCTCGCCAAGACCGTCCGGTCCGACCGCTTCACCATCCGCATCGACACCGATTTCGACGCCGTCATCGGCGCCTGCGCGGAAACGCGCGACGACACATGGATCAATGCCCGGATCCGCAGCCTCTACGGCGCGCTTTTCGATCGCGGCGACGCTCACACCGTAGAGGCATGGCGCGGGGACCGGCTCGTCGGCGGTCTTTACGGCGTGTCGATCGGCGGGGCCTTTTTCGGCGAGAGCATGTTCCATCTGGAGCGCGACGCCTCGAAGGCGGCGCTCGTGCACCTCGTGGCGCGGTTGAGGAAAGGCGGCTATCGCCTTCTGGATACGCAATTCGTCACGCCGCATCTCGCCACCTTCGGCGCTCTGGCCGTGCCGCGGCGGCGCTATCGCCTGATGCTCGAAGAAGCGATCGCCGCACGGGGCGATTTTCTCGTCTGGCCACGCGGCCTGATCGTCACGGGTGCGGAAGCCTTGGCCGAGCTGGAGCCCGCGGCGGATCGCTGACGTCAGGGCGAGCGCGGCGGCGTCCGCGGGTCGGCGGCCGGCACGTTGCGCGGCGGCGACGGCGCGGCGGGTTGCGGCGTTCTCGCCGCGGGTTGCGGCGCGGTCTGCTGCGGACGCGTTCCTTGTCCCTGCCCCTGCGGCGTTCCCTGTCGCGGCGCGGGCGCTCGCTGGACGGCGGGCGTCTCTTCGGCGACGGGACGCGTTCCGCCTTTGCAGCCCGTCAGCCAGACGTCATAGACGGGATGCTCCAGCGCATGCAGGCCGGGGCTCGCGGCGAACACCCACCCCCCGAAGATCCGGCGCGTCCGCCCCGCGGCGGCCAATTCGTCGACTTCGATGAAGGCGGTCGTGTTGGGCGCTTCGGTCACGGGCCGCGTGTAGCAGACGCGCGTCGTGAGCTGGAGCGTGCCGAACTGCACGGTCTCGTCGATCGCGACCTCGAAACTGGTGATGCGCCCCGTGATCTTGTCGAGACCCGCGAAGATCGCCGTGGGGTTCTTGATCTTCTCCGCAAGCGCGCTCCCCGCCGTGAGCGGCAGCGCGACGAGGGCGAGCATCAGGATGCGGTGCGGACGATCGATCATGAGCGCGGCTTACCACGCCCGCCGGGGCGGAAAAAGGGCGACCCGCGCATGCCGACCCTTCGCAACGGACGGACACACGATCCGTCATGCCCGTATGAACGCCGTATGCCCCCTCCCGTCATGCCCGCGCATGCGGGCATCCACGTCTTTGCCAGGAGGCAGTAGGCAGTAGGCAGGAGGCAGGAG
>CAYNUN010000395.1:0-2329 GCA_964400345.1 uncultured Methylobacteriaceae bacterium | reverse complement strand
GTCCTTCAGGATCGCGCGGGCGATGGCGATGCGCTGGCGCTGTCCGCCCGACAGCGTCACGCCGCGTTCGCCGACCTTGGTGGCATAGCCTTCCGGCCATTGGCTCACGAAACGGTCCACCGCGGCGAGTTTCGCGGCCTCCACCACTTCGGCGTCCGTCGCGTCGGGGCGGCCGAAGCGGATGTTCTCGGCGATGGTCGCGGCGAAGATCACCGGATCCTGCGGCACATAGGCGATGCGCGCGCGCACCGCGAGCGGGTCGGTCTCGGTCAAGGCCACGCCGTCGATCCGGACCGTGCCTTCCGTCGGGTCGTAGAAGCGCAGCAGCAGCTGCATGATCGTGCTCTTGCCCGCGCCCGAAGGGCCGACGATCGCCACGCGTTCCCCGCGGGCCAGCGAGAAGCTCACGCCGTGGAGCACGGGCTCGCCCGGCCGGGTCGGATAGGAGAAGGAGACGTCGTCGAAGCGCGCGGTGGCGAGCGGCGGGGAGGGGAGGGGCTTCGGATTCGCGGGGGCCTTGATGCGCGGCTCGATCGCGAGGATGTCGGCGAGCCGACCCGCCGCGCCCGCCGCCGAGCTGATCTCGCCCCAGACCTGCGAAAGTTCGCCCAAAGCCCCCGCCGCGAAGACCGCGTAAAGCACGAATTGCGAGAGCCGCCCGCCCGACAGCCGGCCCGCCAGCACGTCCTGCGAGCCGTACCAGAGCACGCCGACCACGCTGGAGAAGATCAGGAAGATGGCGACCGAGGTCAGCACCGAGCGCGCGCCCGTCGCATCGCGCGCGGTGACATAGGCCTCCTCCACCGCGCCGCGGAAACGGGCCACGGTGGATTTTTCGGACGTGAAGGCCTGCGTCACCCGCATCGCGCCGATGGCTTCCGTCGCATAGGCGGAGGCGTCGGCGAGCCGGTCCTGCGCCTCGCGCGAACGGCGGCGGACCGAACGGCCGGAAAAGACCAGCGGCAGCACGATCGCCGGAATCGCCAGCAGGACGAGGCCCGACAATTGCGGGCTCGTCACGATCATCATCGTCGTCGCGCCGATGAAGAGCACCAGATTGCGCAGCGCGACCGAGGCGCTTGCGCCGAAGGCGGATTTGATCTGCGTGGTGTCGGCGGTGAGGCGGGAGACGATCTCGCCCGAGCGAGTCGTGTCGTAGAAGGCCGAGTCGAGGCGGGCGAGATGCTCGAACACGGCGGTGCGCACATCGGCCACGACCCGTTCGCCGAGCGTCATCACGAGATAGTAGCGCCCCGCGCTCGCCACGGCGAGCACCGTGACGACGCCGATCATCACGAGGAAATAGCGGTCGATCAGCTGCGCGCTCTCGGCGGAGAAGCCGAAATCGATCATGCGGCGGACGGCCACGGGGATCACCAGCGTCGCGCCGGAGGCCGCGACGAGCGCGACGAGCGCGGCGGCGATCCGCCCCTTGTAGCGGAGCGCGAAGGGCACGAGCGGCAGCAACGCCCTCAAAGAGGTGCGCGGCGATCGGCCTTCGGTTGCATCGGCGGGTTGGGTTTCGCGCTTCATGGTCCCGTTCTTCTGGGTCGCGAAGTTCTGAAGCTTCGTGAAAGGCTTGTCCAGACGCATCCCTCCGCCTTGTGCGGGGAAGCGGGCTGCGATATAGAGCCGCGACTTCGACACAGGCTCACCGTCTACGGGCCGGTCCTTCGGCCGGCGAGGATTCCATCATGAAGGCCGATATCCATCCCGACTACCACACCATCAAGATCGTCATGACGGACGGCACCGAGTTCCAGACGCGCTCCACCTGGGGCAAGGCCGGCGACACGATGCAGCTCGACATCGACCCCAATTCGCATCCGGCCTGGACGGGCGGCTCTCAGCAGCTCATGGATCGCGGCGGCCGCGTCTCGCGCTTCAACAAGCGCTTCGAGGGCTTCGGTCTCGGCAAGAAGTGAGCCTCCGCTCCTTCGCAAGACGTTCCGAAAGGCCCCGGTTTCCGGGGCCTTTTTCGTTGTCGCGAGGCCCCTGAGCAAACTCGTCGGGCTTCAGCTCCGATCGGTCTCGAACACCGCGCGCAGCAGCAGATGCTGGACCGCGACCGGGTTGCGACCGTGCGAGGCTTGGCTCGGCAAGGGTTCGCCGGTCGCCTTGTCGAGATGGCGGACGCGTTCCTGAAGCCGGAGCGATCGCGCGATCAGCGCCCGCAGCCGCTCGGGAAGCCTTTCGAAGAGTTCGGGGGCGGTCTCCACCTCATGGCGGGTGAAGCGGATGCGCGCGCGCTGCTGCTCGACCTCGTCGATCGACATTTCGCCCGTGGACAGCGCGCGATGCACCAGGAGCCAGGAGGCCAGCTGCATCA
>CAYNUN010000394.1:0-2329 GCA_964400345.1 uncultured Methylobacteriaceae bacterium | reverse complement strand
GTGACGGGCAGATGCGCGCCGTTGTTGCGGGCTTCGGACAGGCAGATGCCGAGATCCTTGCGCATCCAGTCGACCGCGAAGCCGAAATCGAACTTGCCGGCGTTCATCGTCTTGTAGCGGTTCTCCATCTGCCAGCTCTGCGCCGCGCCCTTGGAGATCGCTTCGATCACGGCTTCCGCATCGAGGCCCGCGCGCTTGGCGAAGGCGATCGCCTCCGCGAGGCCCTGCACGAGGCCCGCGATGCAGATCTGGTTGCACATCTTGGTGAGCTGCCCCGCACCCGACGGGCCGAGGCGCTTGCAGGCGCGGGCGAAGGCCATGATGACGGGCTCGGCCGCGGCATAGACGTCCTCGTCGCCGCCGCACATCACCGTGAGAACGCCGTTCTCCGCGCCCGCCTGTCCGCCCGAGACCGGCGCGTCGACGAAGCCGAGGCCGAGTTCCGCCGCCTTGGCGTGCAGTTCGCGGGCGACTTCGGCCGAGGCCGTGGTGTTGTCGACGAAGATCGCGCCCTTCTTCATGCCGGCGAAGGCCCCGTCCGGCCCCAGCACGACGGAGCGGAGATCGTCGTCGTTGCCCACGCAGGCGAAGACGAAATCGCGGCCCTGCGCGGCTTCGCGCGGCGTGCGCGCCGCGGCCCCGCCGAATTGCGCGGCCCATTTTTCCGCCTTGGCGAAGGTCCGGTTGTAGACGGTGAGGTCGTGACCGCCCTTCGTCTTGAGATGGCCGGCCATGGGATAGCCCATGACGCCGAGACCGAGGAAAGCGACGTTCGCCATGCAGGATGCTCCTTGAATCTTCTTCTTCGTTCGGGGCGGTCAGGCCGCGAGATGTCGCGTCAGGCGACGCTCCGCCGCGTCCCAAAGCCGCCGGATCGATTCCACGATCATGAGATAGAGCACCGCGGCGAAAAGATAGACGGAAAGGTCGAAGCTGCGCGCAAAGGCGAGGCGCGTGGAGCCCATGAGGTCGAACAGCGTGACGAGGGAGGCGACGGCCGAGGACTTCACCATGATCACGACCTCGTTGCCCAAGGGGCGCAGCGCGATCATCGCCGCCTGAGGCGCGACGATCCGCAGGAAGATCGCGGCCGGGCGCAGCCCCATGGCCTTGCCCGCCTCGATCTGCCCTTTCGGCACGGCGCCGATCGCGCCGCGGAAGATCTCCGCCTGATAGGCCGCGGTGTTGAGCGTGAAGGTGAAGGCCGCGCAGAAATAGGCGTCGCGGAAGAACACCCAGAGCCCGATCGAGTCGAGAAACGGCCGGAACTGCCCGGCGCCGTAATAGACGAGGAAGAGCTGGCAGAGCAGGGGCGTGCCGCGGAAGAAGGTCATGTAGCCGTTCGCCGCCGCCGCCAGCGCGCGCGGTCCGGACACCCGCGCGAGCGCGAGCGCCACGCCGAGCACGAAGCCGAGCGCGACCGACAGCGCGACGAGCTGCAGAGTGAGGCCGAGCCCCTGAAAGATCCGGCAGCCGTAAGTCGTGATCGCGGCGTTGCCGAGCCAGAAGCCGGGAAGTTCGCACCAGCTCATCGCCGCGCCCCCGCATCTCCGTAGCCGCGCGAGACGCGCCGCTCGAGGACCGCGATGCCGCGTGCGGACGTCACGGAGAACAGCAGATAGATCAGGCAGGCGAGGCCGAAGAAGAGGAACGGCTCCTTCGTCACCACCGTCGCCCGGCCCGTCCAGAACATGAGATCGGGCAGCGCGATGACGGAGACGAGCGACGTCTCCTTGAGCAGGACCATCCAATTGTTGCCGAGCCCCGGCAGCGCGAGGCGCAGCAGCTGCGGCAGGATCACGAGGCGGAAGGTCCGGGCCTTGTCCAGCCCGAGCGCGGCGGCGCCTTCGCGCTGCCCCTTCGAAATGCCGTTGAGCGCGCCGACCCAGACTTCCGAGGAGAAGGCCCCGAGCACGAGGCCCAGCGCGATCATGCCGGCGACGAAGGCGGGCATTTCTAAGCGGACCGAGAGGCCGAGCGCCTTCAGCCCGTTCTGCAGTCCGAGGCTCAGGCCGAAATAGACGAGATAGAGCGTGAGCAGTTCGGGCAGGCCGCGGAAGACGGTGGTGTAGAGCGTCGCGAAGCCGCGCAGGATGGGGTTCTTCGAGCGTGCGGCGAGGGCGACGGCCAGCCCGAGCGCGAGGCCGAAGGGCAGCGTGGCGAGCGCGAGGAGAAGCGTGATCGCCGCGCCCGCGGCGAGTTCGTCGCCCCACCCGTTCGGACCCCAGGCGAGCAGCGAGACGAGGGATGCAAGGCTTTCCATGCGCGCGCGACGGGTTCCGGGGCGATCGCCGCCTCGGCCCATGCCGCGTGCGCGCGGTTCCGCGGC
>CAYNUN010000393.1:0-2332 GCA_964400345.1 uncultured Methylobacteriaceae bacterium | reverse complement strand
GGTGAGGCTGATCCGGACCGTGCGGCGGTCGATCTTCGAGCGCTGATTTTGGAGATAGCCCGTCTCGACCAGCTTCTTGACGTTGTAGGAGACGTTCGAGCCCAGATAGTAACCCCGCGAGCGCAGCTCGCCCGCCGTCAGTTCCTGGTCCCCGATATTGTAGAGGAGCAGGGCCTGAACGGCATTCACGTCGCTGCGGCCGGAGCGGTCGAACTCGTCGCGGATCACGTCAAGAAGACGTCGATGCAGACGTTCGATCAACGCCATCGATTGCAGGTAAAGATTTTGAAGCTCCGGGTCGATCGGAATGATCTGCTTTGGTTCTGTCAATTTCACGGCGCGGTTCATGAGTTGTCCTGGACAAACGACATCAGAAAAATTGCGTTCGAATGACGCAATGAATGTCGAATGCGCTTGAATCTGAACTTAACCGACGAAGTGAATGGAATATTGCGCCGCTTTGAGGTGAATCATTCCTGAAATACGACGACCGCCGAACGATCAGGAGAAGCGGAAAGCGTCGTTCTCCGCCGCACGACGCGAGGCGCGGACGGCGGCCAGCACCGCCGCCATGAACAGGATCTGCGTCGCGGTGGCGAGGATTTCTCCCTCCCATGCCGCGAGTACGCCTTGGAGCACGCCGACGACGCTCCACAGCACGACGCCCCAAGGCGCGAGGAGCCAAAGCGCGGTTCCCGCCGCGATGTCCGCGATCGCGCTTGCGATGATCCGCCCCTGAGCCGCGAATGCCAGGCTCTCGAAGGGCGGGCCGCCCGCGACGCCGAGGATCGAGGCCGCGGAATGAACGCCGCGGCCGATCGAGATCGCCGCCGAGAGACGGATCACGAGGTTGGCTGCGCCGCCGATCGTCATGGGACGGGCAATTCCGCGGCAAGCGGAGCGAAGAAGCGCGCGACGTCCGCGTCGGTCACGTCCTCGATGCGCGCCGGTCGCCAGACGGGCTTCTGATCCTTGTCGATCACGACCGCGCGCACGCCCTCGTAGAAGTCGTGGCCGTCGAGGATGCGCGAGACGATCCTGTATTCCGTCCTCATCGCCTCGGCGAAGGAGGCGTCGCGGCCGCGGACCATCTGTTCGAAGGTGACGCGCAGGCTCGTGGGCGACCGGGTCCGCATCGTCGCCAGAGCTTCGGCGGCGAAGGGGGACGATGCGGCCGCCTCTTCGAGGCGCTGCATGATCGCGGTGACGGACGGAGCGGAGAAACAGCGGTCGATCACGTCGCGATGAGCGACGTGGGGCGGGTCTTCGACGGGTGCGGCGACCGCGGCGAGGGCCGCGTCGACGTCGTCGCCCCGGATCAGCGCGTCCTCCAGCGCGGCCATGTCGGCGCTCGCGACGGCGTGGGTGGCGAGACCGAGCGCCACCGCGTCCGCCCGCCGAATGCGGTCGCCCGTCAAAGCGAGCCACACGCCCGTCGCGCCGGGCAGTCGGGGGAGGGCGTATCCCGCGCCGACATCGGGGAAGAAGCCGATCCCGACTTCGGGCATGGCGAAGAGATGGCGGTCTCCCGCGACCCGGTGCGACCCGTGGAGCGAAACGCCGACGCCGCCGCCCATCACGATGCCGTCGATCAACGACACATAGGGCTTGGGCCAAGTCTTGATCCGGACGTTGAGAACGTATTCCTCGCGCCAGAAGGTCAGCGCCTCTTCATGGCGTCCCGCCTTGCCGAGATCGTGGAGGCTGCGGATGTCGCCGCCCGCGCAGAAGGCCTTCCCGCCCGCACCCTTCACGACGACGCGCGTCACTTCCGGATCGTGCTCCCACGAGTCCAAGGCGGCGGCGAGCCCGCGGACCATGCCGAGGCTCAGCGCGTTCAACGCCTTGGGTCGATCGAGAACGACCACGCCCGCACGGCCGCGCTTCTCGCAGATGATTTCAGGCTCGTCCGTCATCGTCGCCCCGTCCCGATCGGCGCGGAGCAAACCCCGCTCGCGCCGCGCCGTCAACTCGCAAAGCACGCATGCGCCGGCGCGGGGTGCGCCCGACTATCGAAGGACGTGGGCCGGTGTTAAGAATCGATCCAAAGAAGGATCGGAGCGGACGAGCATGACGGCGCATTCGAACGGCCATCGGGCCCTCACCGGCGAAAGACTGCAGCTCACGCAGCGGCCCCGCCGCAACAGGAAAGCCGAATGGTCGCGCCGTCTGGTGCGCGAGAACGTCCTGACGCTCGACGATCTCATTTGGCCGATCTTCATCCTCGAAGGCCAAAATCTGCGCGTGCCCGTCCCCTCCATGCCGGGCGTGGAACGCATGTCGATCGACGTCGCGGTCCGCGAGGCGGAGCGTGCGGCGGCACTCGGAATCC
>CAYNUN010000392.1:1112-2343 GCA_964400345.1 uncultured Methylobacteriaceae bacterium | reverse complement strand
GCACCGCATCGCCGCGAGCGGCGCGGGTGAACGACGGTCGCCGCCCCTCTCAGCCGACGGGCGGCGGCTTCGCGCCCGCCGTCGCCGCCGCGGCATGCGCGCGTTCGAGCGAGCGGTAGCGCTTCACCATCAACGGCACGGCCGCGATATAGACGATGGTGAGAACGGCGAGCATCTCGAACGTATGCGTCGCGAGCAGCGCGACCAGCGCGACGACGCCGATCATCAGCGGCACGACGAAGGAGCGCGGCACCCGCGTGCCCACCGTCTTGCCCGCGAAGGTCGGGATGCGGCTCACCATCATGAAGGCGATGAACAGCATATAGGCGGCTTCGAGCACGGCCGTCCCCGGCGGACGCCCCGCGCCGAGCAGATGCAGATAGATCGGCAGAAGCCCCGTCAGCGCGGCGGCGGGCGCCGGCATGCCGACGAAGAAGTCCTTCTGCCAATCCGGCCGATGCGGATCGTCGATGGCGACGTTGAAGCGCGCGAGTCTGAGCGCCGACGCGCTGGCGAAGAGCAGCGCCACGACCCAGCCGACCGACTTCAGATCATGCAGACCATAGGTGTACATGATGAAGGCGGGGGCGACGCCGAAGCTGAGGAAATCCGAGAGGCTGTCGAGTTCCGCCCCGAAACGCGACGTGCTCTTGAGCATCCGGGCGATACGCCCGTCGAGCCCGTCGAGAATCGCGGCGATCAGGATCGCGATCATCGCGTTTTCGAGCTTGCCCTCGAGCGCGAGGCGCATCGCCGTGAGGCCCGCGCACATCGACAGGAGCGTCACCAGATTCGGGAGCAGCACGCGGAACGGCACGGGCCGGATGCGGCGCGGTTTCGGCTCGTCGCCGGGCTCGAAAGGCGGGAACAGGTCGGTCATGTGCCTGAAGGATAGGACCGGAAACGAAAGGCTACAACTGCGCCGAAGCCGTCGTCCCCCGATCGATGATCCGCGTCAGATCTTGGCGAAGGCGGAACGCTTGGCCACGAGCGAGTCGGCGAGGACGGTTTCGCCCGCGATCGTGGTCTGGCCGACTTCGACGAGAGGCGTCACGCCCGCGGGAAAATAGACGTCGACCCGCGAGCCGAAGCGGATCAGGCCGAACCGCTCGCCCGTCTCGAGCGCATCGCCCTCATGCACGAAGCCGACGATGCGGCGGGCCACGAGACCCGCGATCTGCACCACGCCGAAGCGCCGGCCGTCGGCCACGTCGATCACGATGCCGTTGCG
>CAYNUN010000392.1:0-1102 GCA_964400345.1 uncultured Methylobacteriaceae bacterium | reverse complement strand
TTGCGCTCGTTGTCGTCGCTCGCCTTGTCGAGTTCCGCGTTGAGGAACAGGCCGGGGCGATAGGCCATCTTCGACACGGTGCCGGCGACGGGCGCGCGGTTCACGTGGCAGTCGAACACGTTCATGAAGATCGAGACGCGCGTCAGCGGCGTGTCGGAGAGTTCCAGTTCCGGCGGCGGCACGCATTCGATGATCATCGAGACGCGGCCGTCGGCGGGCGAGATCACCAGCCCTTCCCGCTGCGGCACCGTGCGCACCGGGTCGCGGAAGAAGAAGACGCACCACACCGTGAGGATCGCGCCGACCCAGCCCAGCGGCGACCAGAGCCAACCCAGCACGACCGCCGCCGCCGCGAAGACCGCAATGAACGGATAGCCCTCGGGATGGATCGGAACGATCAGGCGGCGGATGGAGTCGACGACGGTCATGTGATGATCTCGCAGGCTCGAAAGGGGCGGAAGCTCTTCGCAGGTGCGGAAAGAAGGGTCAAGTCCGCCCGGCCTCGGCGAGTCCCACCCGGAAGCTGGGCTCTTCCTCCTCGGTCCGGCGCGCGATGGTCTCGCGGGCCTGGTCCACTTCGCGCTGGCGGTTCCAGAGCCTCGCATAGACGCCGCCCTGTTCGAGCAGGGCCGTATGCGTGCCGCGTTCCGCGATCAGGCCCTTGTCGAGCACGATGATCTCGTCGGCGTTCACGATCGTCGACAGGCGATGCGCGATGACGAGCGTGGTCCGCCCGCGGGACATCCGGTCGAGCGCGTCCTGGATGTCCTTTTCCGTGAAGCTGTCGAGCGCGGAGGTCGCCTCGTCGAGCACGAGGATCGGCGGGCTCTTCAGCAGCGTCCGCGCGATCGCCACGCGCTGCTTCTCCCCGCCCGAGAGCTTGAGGCCGCGCTCCCCGACCGACGTCGCATAGCCCTCGGGCAGCGAGCGGATGAAGCCGTCGATCTGGGCGAGCTTGGTCGCCTCCTCGATCTGTTCGTCCGTCGCGTCCCAGCGACCGTAGCGGACATTGTAGCCGATCGTGTCGTTGATAAGCACCGTGTCCTGAGGAACCATGCCGATCGCGGCGCGCAGCGAAGCCTGGGTGACGCCCAGAATGTCC
>CAYNUN010000391.1:0-2354 GCA_964400345.1 uncultured Methylobacteriaceae bacterium | reverse complement strand
GCCCGCTCGGCGGCGACCAGCAGATCGGGGCCTTGATCGCGGAGGGGAAGATCGACGGGCTCGTCTTCTTCGTCGATCCGCTCTCGCCGCATCCGCACGACGTGGACGTGAAGGCGCTGACGCGGCTCGCGCTCGTCTACGACATCCCGATGGCCTGCAATCCCTCCACCGCCGATCTCGTCGTGGCGGGCTACGCCGCCAAACGCTGATCAGGTTCCGCGCGGCTTGGCGCGCGCGGTGGGAAGCGCATGCGCGGGGTCGTCCGGCCAAGGATGCTTCGGATAGCGGCCCTTCATCTCCGCCTTCACCGCCGCCCATGAGCCCGCCCAGAAGCCGGGAAGATCCCGCGTGATCTGGATCGGCCGATGCGCGGGCGAGAGCAGATGGAGGACGAGCGGCAGGCGGCCGCCCGCCACGGCGGGATGGGCCTTGAGCCCGAACAGCTCCTGCACGCGGATCGCCAGCACCGGGCCTTCCTCCGCCTCGTAATCGATCGGGTGGCGGTTGCCGGTGGGCGCTTCGAAATGGGTGGGGGCTTCCGCCTCGATCCGGCGAAGGGCGGCGTGGTCGAGCATCGCCTTGAGCGCGGAATCGAGGACATCCGCACCGATCTGGCCGAGCGAGGACAGGCCGTGAAGATGCGGGGCGAGCCATTCTTCCGCGGTCTTCGCGAGCGTTTCGTCCGAGAGGTCGGGCCGTCCGTCCGGATCCGCGCGGCGAAGGAAGAGGACGCGGTCGCGCCATTGCCCGAGGCCTTTGCTCCAAGGCAGGCGGCCGATGCCGAGCGACGCGACGCCGCGGGCCAGCGCGCGGGCGGCCTCGTCGGACGCGGGGACGGGGAGCGTGCGCTCGTCGAGCATGATCGCGCCGAGGCGGCGGACCCGGCGGGCACGGAGCGCTGCGGCGCTGCGGTCGAAGGACAGTTCGTCGCCTTCGCGGATATGGGAGCCGAATTCCTCCTCGATGTCCTCGCGCGACAGCGGCGCGGCGAGGAGGATGCGGGCGTTGCCGGCGCTTCCTGCGATTTCGGCCACGGCGAGGAAGGGCTCGCGGGCGAGCGCGTCATGGGCTTCGACGGACGCGCCGCGGCCGTTCGCCATGACGAAGGCCCCCGTCGCGCCGCGGGCCTTGGCGACGCGGTCGGGAAAGGCGAGGGCGAGCACCGCGCCCGCGCGGTCGGAGGGGACGGGCGGCGCATGTTTCGCGACCATGGCCGCCCAGCCGCGCGCCATGCGGCGCATGTCCTCCGACCGGCCGCCGCGCTCGCGGCGGAAGGCGTCGATGCGGTGACCGAGATGGGTGCCGGCGCCGCCGAGCCCGCGCTCGGTGATCACCGCGGCGATTTCGGCCGCGAGGGAGGCTTCGCCCCGGCGGCCCGCCTCCACGACCATGCGGGCGAGGCGCGGCGGCAGAGGCAGGTCGCGGACGAGGCGGCCCTGCGCTGTGATGCGGCCCGCTTCGTCCAAAGCGTCGAGATCGGCGAGGAGCCGGCGCGCCTCCGTGACGGCGGGCGCGGGCGGCGGATCGAGGAAGCGCAGCGTCGCGGGGTCGGCGACGCCCCAGGCGGCGCAGTCGAGAAGGAGGCCCGACAGGTCGGCGGAGAGGATCTCCGGCCGGGCGAAGGCTTCGAGCGCGCCGTCGGCCGCCTCTTCCCAGAGCCTGAAGCAGACGCCCGGCTCGGTGCGGCCCGCGCGGCCGCGGCGCTGGTCGGCGGCGGCGCGGGAGACGCGGACGGTTTCGAGCCGGGTGAGGCCGAGATCGGGCTCGAAGCGGGGGATGCGGGCGAGGCCGGAATCGACGACGACGCGCACGCCTTCGATGGTCAGCGAGGTCTCGGCGATGGAGGTGGCGAGCACGATCTTGCGGAGGCCCGCAGGGGCGGGCCGGACCGCCTCGTCCTGTGCGCCGCGGTCCATCGTGCCGTAGAGGGGCGCGATGAGGACCGACGGGTCCTTCACGGTCTCGCGGAGCAGCGTCTCGGTGCGGCGGATCTCGCTCTGGCCGGGGAGGAAGACGAGGATCGAGCCCGTCTCCTCGCGCAGCGCGCGGCGGACGGCATCCGCGACCTGATCCTCGATGCGGCGGGAGGGATCGCGCGGAAGACGCTTCGTCTCCACGGGGAAGGCGCGGCCTTCGCTCTCGATCACCGGGGCGTCGCCGAGAAGCGAGGCGACGCGCGCGCCGTCGAGGGTGGCGGACATCACGAGGAGGCGGAGGTCTTCGCGCAGGCCCGCCTGCGCGTCGAGCGCCAGCGCGAGGCCGAGATCGGCGTCGAGCGAGCGCTCGTGGAATTCGTCGAAGAGGACGGCGGCGACGCCGGAGATGAGTCCGACGCCGCATCGGTCCGCTCGAGG
>CAYNUN010000390.1:0-2356 GCA_964400345.1 uncultured Methylobacteriaceae bacterium | reverse complement strand
GCACGGACGGCCTCTTCGGCGAGAAGATCCGAAAACAGCTTCGCGGCGGGCGTCATCACCCGCCGCGCGGGCTCGATCAGGACGAAATCGGCGAAGAGCGCGGGCTCGGCCAAAGGGCGGATGTCGAAACGGTCGCCGTCCAACTCGTTGAACATCATGACGGACGGCAGAACGGCGACCCAATCCGTCGCCTCGACGAAACGCAGCGTGCCCATCATCGCGTCGAGTTCCAGCCGGCGTTCGACATTCACGCCGTTGACGGCGAAATAGGTCTCCAGATTGCGCCGCCTTGCGTTCTGAAGGCTCGGCAGCACGAATTTCAGCGCCCCCATGCCGGCGAGACGCGCGGGGGAGAGGTGATCTCCCGCCCGACCGCGGGACGCGACGAGAAGCTCCCGGTCCCGCACCAGCAGCTTCGCGCTGAGTCCCACGACGGGCGCCGCGCCGGGCACGACCGCGAAATCGAGATCGCCCTTGAGCACCATCTCCGTCAGAACGGCCGAATAGGCCTCCGTCACCGTGATCTCGGCGGTGGGCGCGGCGGCGATGTAGCGTTCGAGCGTCGGAGTCAGAAGCGCGCGGGTGAAGGTCGGCATCAAGCCGACGCGGACCGGATCGGAGAAGGAGCCCGCCGCCCGGACGTCGCGGCTCGCCGCGTCCAGTCGTCGCAGCACGGCCACGCATTCCTCGTAATAGCGGCGGCCCGCGGCGGTCGGCGTGACCGCACGCCCGTCGCGCTGGAACAGCGGCGTGGCGAGGAAATCCTCCAACTGCTTGACGTGCTGCGAGACGCCGGACTGCGTCGCCCCCTCACGCTCGGCCGCGGCGGTGAAGGAGCCTTCCTCGAACACGGCGACGAAAGAGCGGATACGGCGCAGGGAGTGCATGGCTCTATCAAAAAAGTTGATGGGTAGAAGAAAGAATAATCATTTCCTGCGAGGAGGCCGCAAGCCTAAAAAAGGCGCAACCTGAAATCTGCGACTCCGAGGAGAGGTCATGAAGCTCGGCTTCTTTACCATGCCGATCCACCCGCTCGACAAGGATTGGCGGCAATGCATGCGGGAGGACCGCGAGGCGTTCCTCCTGGCCGACGAACTCGGCTATGTGGAGGCCTATGCCGGCGAGCATGTGACCGACAGGGCGGAGAACATCACCTCCTGCATGGCCTTCGTGGCCTATCTCGCGGCGGCGACGAAGAACATCCGGCTCGGCACCGGCACCGTGAACATGCCGAATTCGCATCCGGCGGCCGTGGCCGCGACGGTGGCGATGCTCGACCATATGCTCGACGGCCGCTTCATCTTCGGCATCAGCCCCGGCGGCCTGCTCTCGGACGCCGAGGTGTTCGGCAATCTCGACGCCGACCGCAACGCGATGTTCGTCGAGGCGATCAACACCGTTCTCAAGATCTGGGAAAGCGAGCCGCCCTACAACATCGAGGGCAAGTACTGGAAGATCTCCACCGAGCGCACGCTCTACAAGGAGATCGGCCAGGGCTACATCCCCAAGCCGCTGCAGCGGCCGCATCCCCCGATCGTCGTGACTGCGGTGGCCCCCTTCTCCAAGGGCGTGGCCGAAGCGGCGTCGCGCGGTTGGGATCCGATCTCGGCGAACTTCCTGATGCCCGTCTGGGCCAAGAGCCATTGGCCGAGCTATGTCGAGGGCTGCGAGCGCGTGGGCCGCAAGGCCGATCCCGCGAATTGGCGCGTGGCCAAGAGCGTGTTCGTGGCCGACGACCTCGCGACCGCGAAGCGCTATGCGATGGACCCGAACGGTCCCTACGTCTCCTACTATCGGTCGCTCTACACCAAGCTGAAGAAGAACGGCCGCATCAACCTGTTCAAGACCTATCGCGACCAGCCGGACGACGAGGTCACGCTCGACTTCGTCTGCGAGAAGCTGATCATCTGGGGCACGCCCGACAAGGTGGCCGACGACGTGCTCGCGCTGCGCGAAGAGGTCGGCGATTTCGGCACGCTGCTCTATGCGGGCAAGGACTGGACGGATTACGAACTCGGCCGCAGGTCGATGATCCTTGCGGCGGAACAGGTTCTGCCGCGCGTGAATGCGGCGCTGCCGCAGGCGGAGGCGGCGGAATGAGCGACGTGACGATGATCGATCGGGGCGGTTTCCGCCTCGCGACGCGGGTGACGGGGCAGCCGGAGGGCGCGCCGTGGCTCGTGCTGTCCAACTCGCTCGGCGCCTCCATGATGATGTGGGACGACCAGCTCGAAAAGCTGAACCGGAGCTATCGCGTGCTCTCCTACGACACGCGCGGCCACGGTGCGTCCGATGCGCCTCCGGGGCCCTATTCCTTCCCGGATCTGGTGGGCGACGTGATCGCGATCATGGACCG
>CAYNUN010000389.1:0-2363 GCA_964400345.1 uncultured Methylobacteriaceae bacterium | reverse complement strand
TGAACCCGTAATCGAACCAGGCATGGTCGTCGCCGACCTTGTTCTTCAGAGCGGTCCCGACCCGGTGGACCTCGTTGATCTCCGCACCGCCCCACGTTGCGCCGCCGAGACAGAGAAGCAGGCCCATCGACCAGCGGTAATCGTCGGGGAAATAGAGAAAGGCGGGATCGTTGCTCGTGGAATGCTGCATCGACATGTTCTCCGGATCGTTTCTTGTGCTGGGGCGCGGGCGTCTCAGCCGGGCGGCTGCTCCGAGCTCTCGGTTTCGGTCCAGAACAGAACCCGCTTCTGCACGACCTTGAGCAGTCCGTGCATGCCGATCCCGATCAGCGAAAGGATGATGAAGACCGAGAAGGTGCCCGCCATGTCCATCTGCGCGGTCATCGACAGGATCAGCGTTCCGAGGCCGAATTGCGCGCCGACGAATTCGCCGACCACCGCGCCGACGATCGAGAAGACCGACGCCATTTCGAGGCCGGCGAAGATGTAGGGCAGGGCGGAAGGTACGCGGACATTCCAGAAGACGGTCCACGGGCCGGCCCCCAGGGCGCGCATCAGCTCGAGCCTCTCGCGATCGACGGCTCGGAAACCCGCGAGGCTCGTCACCAGCAGCGGGAAGAATGTGAGCAGCGCGATGATCACCACCTTCGACGTCAGGCCGAAGCCGAACCAGAGGACGATGATCGGCGCCAGAGCGATCTTGGGGAGGCTCTGAATCGCGACGAGGTAGATCCGCAGCGTCGCTTCGAGCAGCCGGAACTGCGAGATGATCGTTCCGAGAACAAGGCCTGCGCCGCAACCGGCGATGAAACCCAATACGATCTGCTCGAGCGTGACGCGGGCATGCAGCCAGTATCCGGCGCGTTCGTTGGGGCCGTAGCTCAGGCCTTTGAGAAGCGCCTCCCAGATCTTGCTGGGCGGCGGCAGGATGAAGGTCGGCACTTTGAGCGCGACGACCGACCACTCCCAGAACCAGATGATCGCCACGAGGCCGAGCGGCGCGATCAGAAGTTCCGGGCGCTTGCGAAACAGAATACGCAGGCGGCCGGGGCGTTTCTTGGCGGCGATGGGCCGCCCGGCGGGCGTGGTCTGCGTGCCGGTCATGACAGGCCTCCGTTCCCGGCGCCGTGCTCCGCACCGCTCTCGAGCCCGTAGAGAAGCTGACGGACCTCGCCGCAGATGCGGCCGAATTCGGGTTCGCTCAACACCGCCATGGATCGGGGGCGCGGGATGTCCACCTTGATGATCCGCGCGATCCGGCCGGGCCGCGCGCTCAGTACGACCACCCGGTCGGCGAGGAAGACGGCTTCGGGGATGGAGTGCGTGATGAGGACCACGGTCTTTCCGCTCTCGCTCCAGATGCGCTGGAGTTCGAGGTTCATCTGCTCGCGGGTCATCGCGTCGAGCGCGCCGAAAGGCTCGTCCATCAAGAGAATGCGCGGATCGTTGACGAGCGCCCGCGTGATGGAGGCGCGCTGCTGCATGCCCCCGGACAATTCCATCGGATATTTCTTCTCGAAGTCGCCGAGCCCCACCATGGACAGGAGATGCCGCGCACGCTCCTTGGCCTTGGCCATGGGCCGCCCCTGCACCTCGGCGGGCAGCAGCACGTTGTCGAGGATCGTCCGCCAAGGGAACAGGACCGGGTTCTGGAAAACGATCCCGATGTCGCGGCGCGGTGCGCTGACGGGCGTCCCGTCGAGTTCGACGACGCCTTCGGTCGCGGGCTGCAGACCCGCGAGGATCTTCAGCAACGTGCTCTTCCCGCAGCCGGAAGGCCCGACGATGGTGATGAATTCGCCGTCCTCGACGGTCAGCGAGATGTCCGAAAGGGCGTGGATGCGTTCCTGCGCGAAGGTCGTGAAGACCTTGTCCACCCGGTCGATGCGGATGATGGGCCCGCCCCGCGGCGCTTCCTGACTGCTGCCGTGTACCGGCATGTCGTTTCCCCCCGGTTTCGAGTCTCTTACGGACTTCGTTGAAGGCGTTCGCCGAGCCAGCCGACCACGAGGCCCGCGACTTCGCTTTCCTGACCCGTATAGAAGTGGTCGCAATCCGCGCGGATCACGATGTCGGTCGGGCCGCCGCTGCGGGCGGCGAATTCCTCGGCCGGATAGATGTCCGCGCGTTCGAGATCGCCTCGGACGAACAATGTCGGGCAGCGCACCGCCGGCGCATGCTCCATCATGTCGGGACAGCGGGTCGTAAAATCGACGAAGGTCTCCGCCGTGATCGCGTGCCACCAGCCCGGCAGAAGCATCAGCTCCCGCCCGCGGCCTTCGGCGATCCGACGTCGGCTCTCTTCGATGAACTCGTCGTAGCGATCCTTGGCGAAAAGCCCGTTGTCGCTGTTGAGCCGTCCG
>CAYNUN010000388.1:0-2372 GCA_964400345.1 uncultured Methylobacteriaceae bacterium | reverse complement strand
CCATCCTCGACATGAACGCCGAGCGCGGCGAGGCGATCGCAAAGGAGATCGGCGGCCTCTTCTGCCGGACCGACGTGACCGACGAAGCCTCGGTCGACGCGGCGCTCGCGAAGGCGCGCGCGGCGCACGGGACCGAACGCATCCTCGTCAATTGCGCGGGCATCGCGCCGGGCAAGCGCACCGTCTCGAAGAAGCGCGACACGGGCGAACTCGTGGCCCATGACCTCGCGACCTTCTCCAAGGTGCTCGCCGTCAATCTCGCGGGCACGTTCCACATGATCGCGAAATCCGCGGTCGCCATGGCGGCGCTCGACCCGGTGACGGAGGACGGGGGCCGCGGCGTCGTGGTCTGCACCGCCTCGATCGCGGGCGAGGACGGCCAGATCGGCCAGGCCGCCTATGCGGCCTCGAAGGGCGGCGTGCTCGGGCTGACGCTCCCCGTCGCGCGTGATCTCGCGGGCCACGGCATCCGGGTGATGACGATCATGCCCGGCCTGTTCCACACGCCGATGTTCGAGAGCGTGCCGGAAGACGTGCGCAAGGCGCTGGAGGCGAACGTGCCCTTCCCGTCCCGGCTCGGCCGGCCAGCGGAATATGCGAAGCTCGTGCGCAGCATCATCGACAACGACATGCTCAACGGTTTCGCGATCCGGCTGGACGGGGCGCTGCGCATGCAGCCGAAGTGACGGACGCGGAAAACGAAAGAGACGGAGCGCCTTTGCGCTCCGTCCCCATGACGCCTTGAAAGGTTTTTCGTGGGCGGAAGGGCCGTTCCGTGCCGCCTTCAGTGCAGGGTCGGCTTGGCGTGCTGCGAGCGGAGCCGCTCGATTTCCTCCTTCAACGCCAATTTCTTACGCTTCAACTCGGCCACGCGGAGGTCGTCGCCTCCGGGATGCGTCAACTCGGTCTCGATTTGCCTTTGCAGCGCCTTGTGACGCTTTTCCAGTTCGGCGAGATGAGCCTGCATCGACATGCGTATCCTCCCGTTGGGGGTGTTGACGAGAGGGAGTGTGACACGTCCATGACGGCTGTCGAGGGGCGAAAGGGGCCGCCTTCGCTCGATATGGAAAAAGTTCCCTGAACCGGGCCCGCCGCGTTCGAGGCATGTTCACGATGCAGGGCGGCCCGTCCACGCCCCCGCTTGCGGCAGGGGGCCCCGGACGGCCATTGTCCCGCGTCCCCGGCGACCCGCGAGCCTCCCTTGGAATTCTCCAGCGATCCCGTCTTCTACATCGTCGGCACGATCGCCGTGATCATCGTCGGCCTCGGCAAGGGCGGCTTCACGGGGCTGGGCCTGTTGTCGACGCCGCTGCTCGCGCTCGTTCTGCCGCCCGTCCAGGCGGCGGCGGTGATGATGCCCATCCTCGTCGTGCAGGACGTCCTGAGCGTCTTGGACTATCGCAGAAGCTTCGACAAGCGGAACACCGTGATTCTGGTGACGGGCGGGCTTGCGGGCGTCGCCGTCGGCTGGCTCCTCGCGAGCGCGGTTCCGGAGGCCTTCGTGCGGCTGACGATGGGCGTGGTCGCGGTGGTCTTCGTGCTGCTCTATTGGAAGCGCCGCCACGGCACGGCCGAGCACGGCAAGCCCGCGGGCGTTCCGAGCGGCCTCTTCTGGGGCGGGGTGGCGGGCTATACCAGCTTCATCGCCCATTCGGGGGCGCCTCCGGTGCAGGTCTATCTGATGCCCCAGCGCCTGCCGCCGCAGATCTATGCGGGCACGAGCACGATGTTCTTCGCGGCCGTGAACGCCTTCAAATTCGTCGCCTTCATTCATCTCGGCCAATTCACGCCGACGAATATCGGCCTGTCCGCGGTGATGCTGCCGATCGCGGTCGCCTCGACCTTCGCGGGCGTCTGGCTCGTCCGCCGCGTGGACGCCGCGCGCTTCTACGACCTGATCTACGGACTGACCCTGCTGATCGGGCTGAAGCTCGCTTATGACGGGATCGTGGAGCTGATCTGAGCGCTCTCTCGCCGAACATCTTCTCCCTTCCGCGACGTTGAAGCGCGGGGGCGTCCGCCCTACCGTTTCGGGACAGTCGTCCGCATCCGGAAGGGGCCGCCCGTGCCGTCATCCATCTACGACGTCGATCTCGACCGGAACCCGGCGAACCACCGGCCGCTGACGCCGCTGGGCTTTCTCGAACGCGCGGCCGCGACGCATCCGGAGCGGACCGCCATCATTCACGGCGGGCTGCGGCGGACCTATCGCGATTTCCATGCGCGGGCGAAGAAGCTCGCCTCCGCGCTCGCCGCCCGCGGCATCGGCCGGGGCGATACGGTGGCGGCCATGCTCGCCAACACGCCCGCGATGCTCGAATGCCATTACGGCGTGCCGATGACGGGCGGCGTGCTCAACACGCTCAACACGC
>CAYNUN010000387.1:0-2390 GCA_964400345.1 uncultured Methylobacteriaceae bacterium | reverse complement strand
GATCCGCCCCGCGCGGACGCCGCCGGACCCGCCGCCGATGACGAAGAGATCGAGGTCGAAGGAGGTCATGGCGTTTTCCTTGAAGCGGGGCGGACGACGATGGTTTTAGGGCATCGGTGGCGGAAGGACCAAGGGAGGGCTTCGGCCCTCCTGTGTCATCCCGGCCGGAGCGAAGCGTAGAGCCGGAATCCACGTCTTCCCTGCTTGCCGAAGACGTGGATGCCCGCATACGCGGGCATGACGGTGTCGTGGGACTTCGAGACGCGACCCGGGACGATGCCGGACGAAGCTCAGTCCAGCGAACCGATCACCTTGATCCCGTCCTTCGTGGCGAGGATCGCGGCGGAGCAGACGCCGATGAAGAGACCGTGCTCCACCACGCCCGTCACGCGGTCGAGCCGTTCGGCGAGCGCCTCGGGATCGGGGATGCGGCCGAGATCGGCGTCGAGAATCAGATTGCCGGAATCCGTGCGGACGGGCGCTCCGTCCTTCATGCGGATCGCGAGACCGCCGGAACAACCCGCCGCCGCGATCGCGGCTTCGACCGCGCGCCGCGTCGCGGCGAGACCGAAGGGGATCGCCTCGATCGGCAGCTTGAACCTGCCGAGCGTCTCGACGTCCTTCGTCTCGTCGGCGATCACGATCATGCGCTTGGAGGCCAGCGCGACGATCTTCTCGCGCAGATGCGCCCCGCCGCCGCCCTTGATGAGCCGCAGCTTCGCATCGACCTCGTCGGTGCCGTCGACCGTGAGATCGAGTTCCGGCGTCTCGTCGAGCGTGGTCAGCGGGATGCCGAGCCCTTCGGCCTGTTTCCGCGTCGCCTCCGAGGTCGGCACGCAGAGCACGCGGAGCCCCTCGCGGGCGACGCGTTCGCCGAGGAGGTCGACGAAATGCTTCGCCGTCGACCCCGTGCCGAGGCCGAGGCGCATCCCGTCCTTCACCAGCGTGAGCGCGCGGGCCGCCGCCTCGCGCTTCAGGTCTTCGAGGTTCACTTGTCGATCCCCGCGAACAGGCAGTATTTGATCTCCACGAACTCCTCCATGCCGTGGAGCGAGCCCTCGCGGCCGAGGCCGGACTCCTTCACGCCGCCGAAGGGGGCGAGTTCGGTCGAGATCGCGCCGGAATTGATGCCGACCATGCCGAATTCGAGTTCCTCCGCCACGCGGAAGACGCGGCCGAGATCGCGCGCATAGAAATAAGCGGCGAGGCCGTATTGGGTCGAATTCGCCATCTCGATCACCTCCGCCTCGTCCTTGAAGCGGAAGACGGGCGCGAGCGGGCCGAAGGTCTCCTCCTGCGCGACGAGCATCGCGGGCGTGACGTCGGCCACCACGGTCGGTTCGAAGAAGGTGCCGCCCAGCGCATGGCGCTTGCCGCCGACGACGATCCGGCCGCCCTTGGCGACGGCGTCGCTCACATGGCTCTCGACCTTCTCGATCGCTTCCATATTGATGAGCGGGCCCTGATTGACGCCGGGCTCGACGCCCCTGCCGACCTTGAGTTCCTGCACCTTGGCGGCGAGCTTGGCGACGAAGGCGTCGTAGATGCCCTCCTGCGCATAGATGCGGTTCGCGCAGACGCAGGTCTGGCCCATGTTGCGGTATTTGGACAGCATCGCGCCTTCGACCGCCGCATCGACGTCCGCGTCGTCGAAGACGATGAAGGGCGCGTTGCCGCCGAGTTCGAGCCCGACCTTCTTCACCGTGGACGCGGCCTGCCGCATTAGGAGTTTGCCGACCTCGGTCGAGCCCGTGAAGCCGACGAAGCGCACCAGCGGATGCGACGTCATCACCTGCCCGATGGCCGGCGCATCGCCGGTGATGAGGTTCAAGACCCCCGCCGGAATGCCCGCACGTTCCGCAAGCACGGCCAAGGCCAGCGCGGTGAGCGGCGTCTCGGGCGCGGGCTTGATCACGACCGTGCAGCCCGCGGCGAGCGCGGGGGCGCATTTCCGGGTGATCATCGCGGCCGGGAAGTTCCAAGGCGTGATGGCGGCGCAGACGCCGATCGGCTGCTTGAACACGACGATGCGAGCGTCGGCGCGATGGGACGGGATCGTCTCGCCGTAGATGCGCTTGGCCTCTTCCGCATAGAATTCGACGAAGGAGGCGGCGTAATCCACCTCGCCCTTGGCTTCGGCGAGGGGCTTGCCCTGCTCCGTCGTCATGATGAGGGCGATGTCGTCCTTATGGGCGTTCATCAGGTCGAACCAGCGCCGCAGGATCGCGGACCGCTCCTTGGCGGTCTTCTTCGACCAGAGCTTGAACGCCGCCTGCGCGCGCTCGACCGCGACCGTCGCCTCCGCCGCGCCGAGCCGCGGCACGCGGGCGATGACCTCGCCCGTCGCGGGATCGGTGACCGGATCGACCGGATCCCCGATCCAACGCCCG
>CAYNUN010000386.1:0-2411 GCA_964400345.1 uncultured Methylobacteriaceae bacterium | reverse complement strand
TCGCCCGGCCGTCGGCGTCGAAGCTCACGACGCCGTAACGCTCGGGGTCCTCCACGTGATAGGCGAAGACCGTCGCGCCCTTCGTCTTGGCTGCGGCGTGCTTCAGCTTCTCGCCCAACCCCGCGCCGTAGAAGATGTTGTCTCCGAGCACCAGCGCCACGGAATCCGTTCCGACGAAGTCCCGCCCGATGATGAAGGCCTGCGCCAGGCCCTCGGGCTTCGGCTGCACGGCATAGGAGATCCGCAAGCCCCAGGTGGAGCCGTCGCCGAACAGGCGGACATAATTGTCGATGTATTCCGGCGCCGAGATCAGCAGGATGTCGCGGATGCCCGACAGCATCAGCACCGACAGCGGATAATAGATCATCGGCTTGTCGTAGACGGGCAGCAGCTGCTTGTTGACGGCGAGCGTCGCCGGGTGAAGGCGGGAGCCGGATCCGCCCGCGAGAATGATGCCCTTCATGCGCCCCTCAGGCCTCGCGGCCCCTCTCTACCGCATCGTCGAAATCCGAGCGCCGCGATGCGGAGAGCGGCGCGCGGCGGTCGAAAACCGTTCCCGGTCAGCCGGAAAGCTCGGCGACGATCGCCTCCGTCGCCTCTTGCCACGGCCGAAGCCGGATGTCGAAGGCCGCGGCGAGACGGTCCGTCGCCAGCCGCGAATTCGCGGGCCGGCGGGCGGGCGTGGGATAGTCGGCGGTCGTGATCGGAACGATGCGGGCGCTCGGCCCGCCGCGTGCGGCGGAGGCCGCCATGATCGCGGAGGCGAAGCCCGCCCATGTCGTCTCGCCCGCATTGACGGCGTGGAAGGTGCCCGTCGGCGCGGCCGGATCGTCGGCGAGGCGCAGCGCCGCGGCGAGCAGCGCTTCGGCGACGTCGTCCGCCGATGTCGGACAACCGATCTGGTCGGCGACCACGCGGATCTCTTCGCGCTCGGCGGCGAGCCGCAGCATCGTCTTCAGGAAATTCGTCCCATAGGGGCTCACCAGCCATGCGGTGCGCAGGATCGCGTGGCGGGGGTGAGCCGTGCGGACCGCCTGTTCGCCGCCTTCCTTGCTCGCGCCGTAGACGCCGATCGGCCCGATCGGATCGTCCTCGCGATAGGGCCGGTCGAGCGCGCCGGAGAAGACGTAGTCGGTCGAGACATGGACGAGCGGGATGCCCGCCCGCGCGGTCGCCTCGGCCAGCACCGCGGGGCCCAGCGCGTTCAGCGTCCAGGCCGCGGCGATCTCCGTCTCGGCACGATCGACCGCGGTATAGGCGGCGGCGTTGATCACCGCCGCCCAAGGCCGGGCGGCGACCGTCGCGGCGACGGAGGCGGAATCGGCGAGATCGCAGGTCGAACGCGGCGGCGCGACGAGGCCGACGCCCTTCGGAAGGGCGAGACGGCCGAGCGCCGTCCCGACCTGACCCGATCCGCCGAGGACGAGGATTTCCCTCATCCCTTCAGCCCCAGCCGTTCGCCGCGATAGCTGCCGTCGAGGATCGCGCGCCACCAGACTTCGTTGTCGAGATACCAGCGCACCGTGCGTTCGAGCCCCTCCTCGAAGCCGTGGCTGGGCGTCCATCCGAGGTCGCGCTCGATCTTCGAACAATCGATCGCATAGCGGAAATCATGGCCCGGCCGGTCCGTGACGTAACCGATGAGATCGGCATGGGGCCCACCGTCGGCACGCGGGCGCAAGCGGTCGAGGGCGGCGCAGACGCCTTTCACGACGTCGATGTTCCTGCGTTCGGCCTTGCCGCCGACATTATAGGTGGTGCCGGGCGCGGCCCCTTCGAAGACCATGCGGATGGCGCGGGCGTGATCCTCGACATGGAGCCAGTCGCGCACGTTCTCCCCGCGCCCGTAGACGGGCAGCGTCTCGCCCGCGAGCGCCTTGACGATCATCAGCGGGATGAGCTTTTCGGGGAAATGATAGGGGCCGTAATTGTTCGAGCAGTTCGTGACCGTGATCGGCAGGCCGTAGGTGTGCCACCACGCGCGGACGAGATGGTCGGACCCCGCCTTCGAGGCGGAATAGGGCGAGCGCGGGTCATAGGCCGTCTCTTCCGTGAAGAGGCCCTCGTCGCCGAGCGCGCCGAACACTTCGTCCGTCGAGACGTGGTGGAAGCGGAAGGCGTCGCGGCGGTCGGCCGAGAGCGCGTCGCGATGCGCGCGGGCGGCCTGCAGCATCACGGAGGTGCCGACGACGTTCGTCTCGATGAAGGCCTGCGGCCCGTCGATGGAACGGTCGACATGCGACTCGGCCGCGAGATGGACGACGACGTCGGGATCGAAGCTCCGGAACAAGGCCCCGACCGCCTCCGCATCGCAGATGTCCGCACGGGTGAAGCCGTAGCGGGGGTCGTCGGCGACGGGCGCGAGGGAGGTCAGCGTGCCCGCATAAGTGAGCTTGTCGAGCACATGGACG
>CAYNUN010000385.1:0-2414 GCA_964400345.1 uncultured Methylobacteriaceae bacterium | reverse complement strand
AGTCGCCCCGACGGTTCCGCGCGCCGCGATGCTTGGTCAATTGCGCAGAGACGTGATCGCTCGTGATGAGAATGTAGGGGAAGGATTTGTCGTCCCTGAGCAGCACGTTGAAGCGCGGCTTCAACTGCTTGATCAGATTGGCCTCGAGCAGCAGCGCCTCGGTCTCGGTCGCGGTGGTGACGAATTCCATCGCGGCCGTTTCGGAGATCATCCGGGCGATGCGGTTCGTGTGGCCGTTGCCGCGTACATAGGAGGCGACGCGCTTCTTGAGGCTCTTGGCCTTGCCGACATAGAGCACCTCGCCCGCCGCATCGAACATGCGGTAGACGCCGGGCGCATTGGGCAGGGTCCGCTGGAAACGGCCGATGACCTCCGCCCCGGCGGCGAGCGCGGCGGGCGCGGCGTCGAGATCGAAGGGCGGCTCCTCCTCGTCGAGCGGAAGCGGCGCTTCGACCTCGTCGTCGAAGGCGTCGTCGGGCGTATCGGGGCTGTCGGACAGGGGCACGCGGCTCATGACAGGGATGTAGGCCGTCGCGGGCCTGCGGGGAAGCCCGAAGGGCGGCGACTGGACCGCGCCCTCCCCTCCCGTTAATGAAGGATCAACCATGACGGCGGGGGCGGAATGCGGATGAGGACGCCGATGCGATCGCTGCGCCTTTGCGCGCCGGTCCTTCTCGCATTCCTGATCACGGGCTGCGTTTCGGTCGACGCGCCGCGCATTCCCGTCAAGATCGCCGCCGTCGAAGGAATGCCCGTCGAACGACACGACGCCGTCATCGCCGCCGTCCGGGGCGAGGCGCTCGTGCATTCCATCGAACTGACCGAAACGAATCCGCGCTTCTACCTGCGCGGCTATCTCGGCCTGCAGGACCGCGACGGCGAAACGCGGCTCGGCTTCGTCTGGGACGTGTTCAATGCGGACCAGACGCGGGCGCGGCGCATCACCGCCGATGTGGGCACCTCCTCCGCCTCATGGGACGATGTCGGCGACGCGGAAATCCGCAACGCCGCCGCCAAGGCCATGACCGAAGTGGCGGCGTTCCTCGCCGAACGACGCTAGCCGGGCCGGCGCTCCAGGAACACGGTCGCGACGAATTCGAAGACCCGTTCCCCCGCGGCGTTCTCCGCGCGATTGTGATGCGTCACGAGGCCCCATTCCGGCCGCGACGCGGACACCCGCTTGTCGACGACGGTCGTGGAATAGGTCAAGACGTCGCCCGCGAAGACGGGCTTCAGCCATTTGAGGTCCTTGAAGCCCGGCGAGGGGCCGAGTCGGGCGGGACGCTCGCCCCGGGCGCGCGCCGCGGCGGCTTCGCGCTCGGCATGGACGATCATCAGCTTCATCCAGACGGAGGCCGTGTGCCAGCCCGACGCGCAGAGGCCGCCGAAATGGCTCGCCTTCGCGGCCTCCTCGTCGAGATGGAAGGCCTGCGGATCGTAGAGCCGGGCGAAGCGCTTGATGTCCTCCGCCTCGAAGGCGAAGGAACCGAGCGCGACTTCGGCGCCGATCGCGACGTCCTCGAAGAAGATCATGCCGCCTCTCCCGCGCCGCGCCGGCCGAAGATGATGGAATTGGTCTGTTCGAGCACGACCTCGCCTTTCGCATTCGTCATTTCGAAGCGGAAACGCACGAAGCCGCGGTCGGTCTTGGTCTTGGACGGGCGGACGTCGAGCACCGTGTGGCGGACGGAGAGCACGTCGCCCGGGCGCACGGGCCTCAACCATTTCACCTCGTCGATGCCGCCCGCGCCCATGCCGGACGAGTCGCGCAGGACATTGTCGGCGATGATCCGCATCAGCATGGCGCAGCTGTGCCAGCCGGACGCGGACAGGCCGCCGAGCATGGTCTGCGCAGCGGCCGCCTCGTCGAGATGCATGGGTTGCGGGTCGTATTCCGCGGCGAAGGCGAGGATCTCCTCACGGGTGACTTCATAGGACCCGTAGGTCCTGATCTCGCCGGGGGTGAAATCCTCGAAATGCAGGCCGTCGTTCATGCGCAGGTTCGCCAATGCCGTCGAAGACGCGGATGTCCATGCGCGCGAGTGCATCAGAGCCCGATCACGGGCGCAACTGCGCGGAAGTCGGACGCGGGACGCGGGAAACGCATGGAGAGGCGCCCTCATGGTGAGGAGCGCGGCAAGGCCGCGCGTCTGGAACCATCGGCACCGGAAAGACCTCGTGGTTCGAGACGCGCCCTTCGGGCGCTCCTCACCATGAGGTCTTCTCTCTCGCCTCAGTTCGCGAAACGGAAATGCAGGACGTCGCCGTCGGCGACGACATACTCCTTGCCTTCCAGTCGGAACTTGCCCGCATCGCGCGCGCCCGCCTCGCCCTTGTTCGCGACATAGTCGGGATAGGCGATGGTTTCGGCGCGGATGAAGCCTTTTTCGAAATCCGTATGGATCACGCCAGCC
>CAYNUN010000384.1:396-2422 GCA_964400345.1 uncultured Methylobacteriaceae bacterium | reverse complement strand
CGGGCGGCCGTCGATCGAAGGCGCGGGTCGAGCCATATAGATGAGGTTCTCACACCTGATCGGACGAACAAGGCATGGCGCATTTCCGCATTCCGAATCCCGCCTTCCCGGCCGTGCACGCTCCGGCGGGGGGCAAGGGCGGCGCGCCGTCCGCCGTGCCGGGCGATCTGCCGGAATGGGATCTCTCCCATCTTTATCCGGCCATGGATTCGGACGCCTACAAGGCCGATCTCGAACGCGGCGCGGTCGAGGCCAAGGCCTTCGCGGAGGCCTATCGCGGCAAGCTCGCGGGCCTCGCCGCAGCGCCCGACGCGGCCGAGACGCTGCATGCCGCCGTTCGGCGCTACGAAGCGCTCGACGATCTTCTGGGGCGCATCGTCTCCTATGCCGGGCTGATCTATGCCGGCGACACCACCGATCCCGTCCGCGCCAAATTCTACGGCGACGCGCAGGACAAGCTGACCGCGATTTCCACCGATCTCCTGTTCTTCACGCTCGAACTGAACCGGATCGACGACGCCGTCCTCGACGCCGCCGCCGCGCGTCCGCCGCTCGCGCATTATCGTCCCTGGCTCGAAGACATCCGCCGCGAGAAGCCGCATCAGCTGTCCGACGAGCTTGAGCAGGTGTTCCATGAAAAGTCGGTGACGGGCGCGGCCGCCTGGAACCGGCTCTTCGACGAGACGATGTCCGCCCTGCGCTTCACCGTCGACGGCGAGACGCTCACCCTCGAGCCGACCCTCAACAAGCTGCAGGACGCCGACGGCGACGTGCGCCGCAAGGCGGCCGAGGCGCTCGCTTCGACCTTCAAGGACAATCTCCGCACCTTCGCGCTGATCACCAACACGCTCGCCAAGGACAAGGAGATTTCCGACCGCTGGCGCAAATTCGGCGACGTCGCCGAGAGCCGCCACCTCTCCAACCGCGTCGAGCCGGAAGTCGTGGAGGCGCTGGTCGCGGCGGTCCGCGAGGCCTATCCGCGCCTCTCCCATCGCTACTACAAGCTCAAGGCGAAGTGGTTCGGCCGGGACGCGCTCGACTTCTGGGACCGCAACGCGCCGCTGCCCGAGGTAGAACAGCGCATGATTCCGTGGAGCGAGGCCCGGGACACGGTGCTGTCGGCCTACGGCGCCTTCTCCCCGAAAATGGCCGACGTCGCCGCGCGCTTCTTCGACGAGCGCTGGATCGACGCGCCCACCCGGCCCGGCAAGGCGCCCGGGGCCTTCGCCCATCCCACCGTGCCGTCGGCGCATCCCTATGTCCTCGTGAATTATCTGGGCAAGCCGCGCGACGTGATGACCCTCGCGCATGAGTTGGGACACGGCGTGCATCAGGTGCTCGCCGCGCCCAACGGCGCGCTGATGGCCCCGACGCCCCTGACCCTCGCCGAAACCGCCTCGGTCTTCGGCGAAATGCTGACCTTCCGCAGCCTGCTCGCCTCCACGACCGATCCGCTCGCCCGCAAGGCGATGCTCGCGGGCAAGGTCGAGGACATGATCAACACCGTCGTGCGCCAGATCGCCTTCTACGGCTTCGAGCGGAAGCTGCATCTGCGCCGTCGCGAGGGCGAGCTGACCGCCGACGACATCGGCGCGCTCTGGGTCGAGATCCAGAGCGAGAGCCTCGGCCCCGCGATCCGACTCGGGCCGGGATACGAGACCTTCTGGGCCTATATCCCGCACTTCGTGCATTCGCCCTTCTACGTCTACGCCTACGCCTTCGGCGATTGCCTGGTGAACTCGCTCTACGGCGTCTACGAGAACGCCTCCGACGGCTTCGTCGAGCGCTATTTCGCCATGCTGTCGGCGGGCGGCACCAAGCACCATTCGGAGCTGCTCGCGCCCTTCGGTCTCGACGCGCGCGATCCGGCCTTCTGGTCGATCGGGCTGTCCGTCATCGAGAAGATGATCGACGAATTGGAAACCGTCGGTTAGCTTTTAGAACCCAACATCAAGCGCAATCCATATTTATTCATGATTTATATTTAAAACACCAACATAATGCTCAGCTATCGTTCCTTAAATTA
>CAYNUN010000384.1:0-386 GCA_964400345.1 uncultured Methylobacteriaceae bacterium | reverse complement strand
CTTTTATTTTTTTGATCCCGATATCGATATTTCCATCGATAGCGTATTGGTCCATTCATGTCGGCCTTACTGCGCCTATATATGGATGGTTTCCTGGAATTTTTGTTGATTTTGCAAATATATGGATCGGAGGCAAGCTTTGGGCCGCCAATGATTTCGTTACATTGACCGACAAGGCTGACTATAATTTATACAGACAGCAGTATTTTGTCCTCGATATTGGATTTATATGGTCATACCCACTTCATTTTTTGTTTATTGTCGTTCCATTATCATATCTTCCTTTTCTTTATTCAGCTTTTATTTGGTTGTCTGTAAATTATACGATACTGTTTTATTATCTTCGAAAATTAGGATTCAACTGGAATCATATCCTCTTCGTATTG
>CAYNUN010000383.1:0-2422 GCA_964400345.1 uncultured Methylobacteriaceae bacterium | reverse complement strand
CCTTCGCGCTCGGCGTCGTCTCCGGCATCACGATGAGCTTCCAGTTCGGCACCAATTGGCCGGGCTTCATGGAACGCGTCGGCAACATCGCCGGGCCGCTCTTGGCCTATGAGGTGCTCACCGCGTTCTTCCTCGAGGCGACCTTCCTCGGGATCATGCTGTTCGGCTTCCGCAAGGTTCCGGATTGGGTGCATACGGGCGCGACGGTCCTCGTGGCCTTCGGCACGACCATGTCGGCGTTCTGGATCCTGGTGCTCAATTCCTGGATGCATACGCCCGCGGGCTTCGAACTGCGAGACGGCGTCGCCCATGCGACGGACTGGTTCGCGATCATCTTCAATCCGTCGATGCCCTACCGCCTCGCCCATATGCTGATCGCATCGGGCCTGACCTGCGCCTTCCTCGTCGCGGGCCTGTCGGCCTATCGCTGGCTGAAGGCCGACCGCGGTCGCGACGTCGCCGTCGCGCTGCGCACGGGCGTCGTGCTCGGCGCGGTCCTGATCCCGGTCCAGATTCTGGTCGGCGACCTTCACGGCCTCAACACGCTGCAGCATCAGCCGGCCAAGGTCGCGGCCATGGAGGGCAATTGGGAGACGCGCGGCCATGTTCCCCTCGTCCTGTTCGGGATCCCGAACGAGGCCGAGCGCCGCAACGATTTCGAGATCGGCATTCCGTCGGGCGCGAGCCTGATCCTCAAGCACGATCCGGCGGGCGTCGTCCCGGGTCTCGACCAATTCGTCGGCCCGAACGGCGAGCGGCTCCACCCGCCCGTCGCCCCCGTATTCTTCGCCTTCCGCATCATGGTGGGCGTCGGCATGCTGATGCTGGCGGTCTCCTGGTTCGCGGCGTTCCGGCTGTGGCGACGCGGCGACCTGTCCCGCCCCCTCGCCTATGCGCTGCTCGCGATGACGTTCTCGGGCTGGGTCGCCACGCTCGCGGGCTGGTACGTAACGGAGATCGGCCGCCAGCCTTGGCTCGTGACGGGCGTGCTCACCACCGCTCAGGCGGCCTCCGCCGTCCCTGCCGGCATGATCGGGACGTCGCTCGCGATGTATCTGGCGATCTATGCGGTGCTGATCGTCGCTTATCTGTCGGTGCTGTTCCATCTCGCCGCGAAGGCGAAGTCGGGCATCGCGCCGCCCTCCCCGCGCGGCTCCGCTCCGGTTCATCCGGTCGGCGCCTTCGCCAAGGACGCGTGAGGTCGTGATGCCCGCTTTTCTCGATCCCGCCGTGCTCCCCGTCATCTTCGCGGGGCTCATGGGCCTGTCCATCCTCGCCTATGTCGTGCTCGACGGCTACGACCTCGGCATCGGCATGCTGATGGCGCGGGCCGATCGGCCCGAACGCGACCGGATGGTCGCGACCATCGGCCCGTTCTGGGACGCCAACGAGACCTGGCTCGTCCTCGGGATCGGCCTGCTGCTCGTCGCCTTCCCGACCGCGCACGGCATGGTGCTGACCGCGCTTTATCTTCCCGTGGCGCTGATGCTGCTGGGCCTCACGCTGCGCGGCGTCGCCTTCGAGTTCCGGGTCAAGGCGCAGGAGGAATACCGGCGCTGGTGGGACCGGGCCTTCGTCGCGGGGTCGACCCTCTCGGCCCTCACGCAGGGCTATATGCTCGGCCTCTACATCATGGGCTTCGCCGACGGCTGGATCCCGCAGGTCTTCGCGCTCCTCGCCGGCATCGGCCTCGCCGCGGCCTATATGTTCATCGGCGCGACATGGCTCATCGCCAAGACCGACGGGGATCTTCAGATCCGCGCCGTGGGCTGGGCGCGGGGCACGATGCTCCTCACCCTCGTCGGCATGGTCGCGGTCTCGATCGCGACGCCGCTCGTCAGCCCGCGCATCTTCGACCGCTGGTTCTCCTTCCCCGACATCATCGGCCTGATGCCGATCCCGCTGATGACGGGCGCCGTCTTCATGGCGCTGTGGGTGTTCCTCAAGCGCATGCCGCGGACGGACCACAGCCTCGACCTCGTGCCCTTCCTCGGCGCGACGAGCCTGTTCGTGCTCGGCTTTTTCGGCCTCGCCTATTCCTTCTATCCCTATGTCGTTCCGGAGCGTCTGACGATCCAGCAGGCGGCGAGCGCACCCGAAAGCCTGTTCATCATTCTCGTCGGGGCGATCTTCGTTCTGCCCTTCATCGTCGCCTATACGGCGTTCAGCTATTTCGTGTTCCGCGGCAAGGCGACGGAGCTGCGCTACGACTGAGCCGGCGCGGTCGCGGATCGCGGCGGCGGTTCAGGTTCGCCGCAGCGCGCGGATCAGCCCGGCCGTCGCCGGGTGCGGCGGCGGAGCGTCCTGCCGTCCTTCCACCGCGGGCATGAGCGCGGTGGCGAGCTCCTTGCCGAGTTCCACGCCCCATTGGTCGAAGGCGTTGATGTTCCACACGGCCGCTTCGACGAAGACGCGGTGTTCG
>CAYNUN010000382.1:0-2423 GCA_964400345.1 uncultured Methylobacteriaceae bacterium | reverse complement strand
GCTGACGACCTGCGGCGGGTCCGCCCGCCATGCAAAGACCATGTTCGACCCCCAACCCGGGGGTCGAGCCCATCACTCGCCGGATCGAACCGGCACAGGCACCCCGGGACGGACGCCATGGCACGCCAGGACCAGAACGAGACCTTCCTCTCCACGTCGTTCCTCTACGGAGCGAACGCGGCCTATATCGAAGACCTCTACGCCCGGTGGCAGCAGGACCCGTTCTCGGTCGATGCCCAGTGGCAGACCTTCTTCGGTGCGCTCGCCGATGATGCGGCGGCGGTGAAGAAGAGCGCGCAGGGGGCGTCCTGGAAGCGGCCGAACTGGCCTCTCGCCGCCGACGGCGAGCTCGTCTCGGCGCTCGACGGCAATTGGGGCGCGATCGAAAAGGCCGTCGGCGACAAGCTCAAGGGCAAGGCCGACAAGGCCGCCGCGACGGGCGCTCCGCCCGCCTCCGAAGCCTCGATCCAGCAGGCGACGCGCGACTCCGTCCGCGCCCTGATGATGATCCGCGCCTATCGCATGCGCGGCCATCTTCATGCCGAACTCGATCCCCTCGCCATCGAGCCGATCAAGGATCACGAGGAACTGCATCCCTCGTCCTACGGCTTCACCGAGGCCGATTGGGACCGCAGGATCTTCATCGACCACGTGCTCGGCCTCGAATTCGCGACCATCCGCGAGATGATGGCGATCCTGCGCCGCACCTATTGCTCCACCATCGGCTGGGAGTTCATGCACATCTCCAATCCCGCGGAGAAGGCGTGGATCCAGGAGCGCATCGAAGGGCCGGACAAGGAGATCGCCTTCACCCGCGAGGGCAAGCGCGCGATCCTCAACAAGCTCGTGGAGACCGAGGGCTTCGAGAAGTTCCTCGACGTGAAATTCACGGGCACCAAGCGTTTCGGCCTCGACGGCGGCGAGTCGCTCGTCCCGGCGCTCGAACAGATCATCAAGCGCGGCGGCAATCTGGGCGTGCGCGAGATCGTCGTCGGCATGGCCCATCGCGGCCGTCTCAACGTGCTCACGCAGGTGATGGGCAAGCCGCACCGCGCGCTGTTCCACGAATTCAAGGGCGGCTCCTTCGCACCCGACGAGGTCGAAGGCTCCGGCGACGTGAAGTATCATCTCGGCGCGTCGTCCGACCGTCAGTTCGACGGCAACACGATCCATCTCTCCCTCACCGCCAACCCGTCGCATCTCGAGATCGTGGATCCCGTCGTGCTCGGAAAGGTCCGCGCCAAGCAGGACCAGCACGGCGACACGGTCGAGCGTTCGGGCGTCATGCCGCTGCTCATTCACGGCGACGCGGCCTTCGCGGGTCAGGGCGTGGTGGCGGAGTGCCTCGGCCTTTCGGGCCTGAAGGGTCACCGCACCGGCGGCTCGATCCACTTCATCATCAACAACCAGATCGGCTTCACGACCTATCCGCGCTATTCGCGCTCCTCGCCCTATCCGTCGGACGTGGCGAAGATGATCGAGGCGCCGATCTTCCACGCGAACGGGGACGATCCCGAAGCGGTCGTCTTCGCGGCCAAGGTGGCGACGGAATTCCGTCAGAAGTTCCACAAGCCCGTCGTCATCGACATGTTCTGCTATCGCCGGTTCGGCCACAACGAGGGCGACGAGCCCGCGTTCACCCAGCCGCTGATGTACAAGAAGATCCGGTCGCACAAGTCGACGCTGGAGCTCTACTCCGCCAAGCTCGTCGTCGAAGGCGTCGTCACCGAAGGCGAAGTCGAGAAGATGCGCGCCGATTGGCGTCAGCGTCTCGAGGCCGAGTTCGAGGCGGGACAGGCCTACAAGCCCAACAAGGCCGACTGGCTCGACGGCCGCTGGGCGGGCCTCACGACCGCCGGCGACAGCGACGACGCACGCCGCGGCCAGACCGGGGTCGACGTCGCGGTCCTGAAGGACATCGGCGCCAAGATCACCTCGGTTCCGGAGGGCTTCAACGCCCATCGCACCATCCAGCGCTTCCTCGACAACCGCCGCAAGGCGATCGAGACCGGCGAGGGGATCGACTGGGCGACGGGCGAGGCTCTGGCCTTCGGCTCCCTGATCGTGGAAGGCCATCGCGTCCGCCTGTCCGGTCAGGACTGCGAGCGCGGCACCTTCTCCCAGCGCCATTCGGTGCTGATCGATCAGGAGACGGAAGCCCGCCATACGCCGCTCAACAGCGTCCGCAACGACCGCGCCAAATACGAGGTCATCAATTCGATGCTCTCGGAAGAGGCCGTGCTCGGTTTCGAATACGGCTACTCGCTGTCCGAGCCGAGCGCGCTCACGATGTGGGAAGCACAGTTCGGCGACTTCGCCAACGGCGCGCAGGTCATCTTCGACCAGTTCATCTCGTCGGGCGAGCGCAAATGGCTGCGCATGTCGGGTCTCGTCTGCCTTCTGCCGCACGGCTACGAGGGTCA
>CAYNUN010000381.1:0-2429 GCA_964400345.1 uncultured Methylobacteriaceae bacterium | reverse complement strand
TCGGCGACGAGCCTCTCCTCCGAGCCGCCCGCAAGCTCCTATCCCGACGGGCCTTGGACGACTGCGCTCGACATCATCCTCCCCGCCGCGACGCCCGGGACGGGTTCCGGCGGCTCCCCGACGCCGCCGACGGGCGACCCCTCCGCCGGGGCGATCGTCGAAAACCCGATCGTCGTCGAGAACCGCAGACCGGGAAATCCGCGCTCCGAATGGGATCTGCGCAACGGCGTCGGCAGCACGAACATCGAAGGCTTCGCCACCGCGATCAGCGTGAACCGCGGCGGTCGGGTCGACTTCAAGGTCGATACCGACGCCGCCGACTACCGCATCGACGTCTACCGTCTCGGCTGGTACGGCGGCATGGGCGCGCGCAGGGTCGCCACCATCGATCGGAACGCGGCCGGCACCGTCCAGCCCGCCCCGCTCTTCGATCCCGCGACGAGGCTGATCGATTGCGGCAACTGGTCCGTCACCGATTCATGGGCCGTTCCCGCCGACGCCTGTTCCGGCATCTACATCGCCAAGCTCGTGCGCGAGGACGGCACATTCGGCGAAAACCACATGGCCTTCGTCGTCCGCTCGGACGGCACGCCGAGCGACGTCCTCTTCCAGACCGCGGATACGACCTGGGTCGCCTACAATCCCTGGGGCGGGACCAATCTCTATGCGGGCACGAACGGCAAGGCGGTGGCGGTCAGCTACAACCGGCCCTTCACCAGCCGTTTGAGGGAACTCGCCTCCGGCCCGCAGGACTGGATCTTCGGCGCGGAATATCCCGCGCTGCTCTGGCTCGAGCGCAACGGCTACGACGTGAGCTACGTCACGGGCGTCGACGTCGCGCGCGACGGCGCGGGCCTTCTCGACCACAAGGTCTTCCTCTCCGTCGGCCATGACGAATACTGGTCCGGCGAGCAGCGCGCCAATGTCGAAGCCGCACGCGACGCCGGCGTCAATCTCCAGTTCTGGAGCGGCAACGAGGTCTATTGGAAGATCCGCTGGGAGACGAGCATCGACGCCTCCGGCACGGCCTACCGCACCATGGTCTGCTACAAGGAGACCCGCGACAATTTCGGTTCCGACCCTTCCGAGATCTGGACGGGCACCTGGCGCGACCCGCGCTTCGGCGGCACGGGCCTTCCCGAAAACGCGCTGACCGGCACCATCTTCCAGGTCGATTCCTATCGCCTCGACACCGTCACCGTGCCCTACGACATGTCGCGCCTGCGCTTCTGGCGCGACACCCGCGTCGCGCAGACGCCCGTCGGCGGGTCGACGACCCTCAACGGCACCTATCTCGGCTATGAGTGGAACGTCGCGCCCGACAACGGCTTCTCGCCGGACGGTCTGATCCGCCTCTCTTCGAGCACCGTCGACGTCGAACAAATGCTGCTCGATTACGGCTTCACCGTCGGTCCGGGCACGGCGACGCACAACCTCACCCTCTATCGCGACCCCGAAAGCCGTGCGCTCGTCTTCGGCGCGGGCATGGTCTATTGGAGCTGGGCGCTCGACGCGAACCACGACAACGAGGCGACCCCGACCGATCCGGCCGTCCAGCAGGCCATGGTCAATCTCTTCGCCGAGATGGGCGTGCGGCCGCAGACGCTCGAAGCGAGCCTCGTCTTCGCCGTCGCCTCGACGGACACGACCGCCCCCTCCGCCACGATCTCCGCGAGCGGGCTTGCAAGCGGCACCTTCGTTTCCGGGCAGCGGGTCACGATCACCGGCTCCGCCGTCGATATCGGCGGCCTCGTCGCGGGCGTCGAAGTCTCCACCAACGGCGGGCTCACCTGGCATCCCGCGCAGGGCACGTCGAATTGGAGCTACGGCTGGACCGTCAACGGTCCCGCCGGCGAGCGCACCATCCTCGCCCGCGCGACCGACGACAGCGTGAACACGGGTCTTCCGAGCGCGGGCGTGAAGGTGAGCGTCGTCGTGCCCGACGCGACGAGCCTCTGGGATCTCGCCGCCCCCGTCGACGCCGTCACCATTTCCGACCGCACGCCCGTCGAACTCGGCATGAAGTTCAAGACCGCGGAGTCGCCGCTCCTCACGGGCTTCCGCTTCTACAAGGGCGCGACGAACAGCGGCACGCATTCCGCCCGCATCTGGACGACGGGCGGCGTGATGCTCGCTCAGGCGACCTTCACCGACGAGACCGCCTCCGGCTGGCAGACGGCGCTTCTCGCCGCGCCGATCCGCCTCGCGGGGGAGACGACCTATATCGTCTCCTACCACACGACCGGCGGCTATCTTCAGTCGACCGGGTATTTCATGTCGCCCCGCGAGAACGGCGATCTCCTCGCCCCCGCGGGCGAGAACGGGCTCTACGCCTATGGCGGCCCCGGCAGCTTCCCCGACCGCACCTTCAACGCCGCCAATTACTGGGTCGACGTCGTCCTCGACCGCACGCCAGCCGCGAACGTCGC
>CAYNUN010000380.1:0-2432 GCA_964400345.1 uncultured Methylobacteriaceae bacterium | reverse complement strand
CGACGGGGTGGTGACGCACGTTTTCTACCCCGTGTTCCCGCCCGACCGCAGCGCAAGCGACGTCGTCGATTGGCTGCAAAGCGCCTGAGAAGCGCGACGACGGCGTGAGTCGACGGCGGATTCCCCGCGTCGCTCGACGACGCAGGTGCCCTTTTCTTCTCCCCATCGCGTTCTCGTTTGGCTAATGCTCTCGGCGCCGACCGCACCGTCCGAGCATGAGATGCACGCCACCGACCCCCACGCCGCCATCCGTGAAGCCGTTCGCGATCTCTGTGCGCAGTTCCCGCCCGAATATCACCGCAAGGTGGACGAGGAGCGGGGATATCCGGAGGCGTTCGTGCGGGCGCTTACGGCGGCGGGGTGGCTCGCGGCGTTGATTCCGGAGGAATACGGCGGGTCGGGGCTCGGGCTCGTCGAGGCCTCCGTGATCATGGAGGAGATCAACCGCTCGGGCGGGAATTCCGGGGCCTGTCACGGGCAGATGTACAATATGGGCACTCTGCTCCGGCACGGCTCGGAGGAGCAGAAGCGGCGCTTCCTGCCCAAGATCGCTTCGGGCGAATTGCGACTCCAGTCCATGGGCGTGACGGAGCCCACGACGGGCACCGACACGACGAAGATCAAGACCACCGCCGTCCGCAAGGGCGACCGCTGGGTCGTCAACGGGCAGAAGGTCTGGATCTCGCGCATCCGGCATTCGGACTTCATGATCCTGCTCGCCCGCACCACGCCGCTCGCGGAGGTGAAGAAGAAGTCGGAAGGGCTCTCGATCTTCCTCGTCGATCTGCGCGAGGCGGTCGGCCGGGGGATGGAGGTTCGGCCCATCCGCAACATGGTCAATCACGAGACCAACGAACTCTTCTTCGACGATCTGGAAATCCCCGCCGAGAACCTGATCGGCGAAGAGGGCATGGGGTTCAGATACATCCTCGACGGGCTCAATGCGGAGCGCGCGCTGATCGCGGCCGAATGCATCGGCGACGGGCGCTGGTTCATCGACAAGGTGACGGCCTATGCCAAGGAGCGCGTCGTCTTCGGCCGGCCGATCGGCCAGAATCAGGGCGTGCAGTTCCCCATCGCCGAAGCGCATATCGAGATCGAGGCCGCCGACCTGATGCGCTTCGAGGCCTGCCGGCTCTTCGATGCGGGCCTGCCCTGCGGGGCGCAGGCGAACATGGCGAAATATCTGGCGGCCAAGGCGAGCTGGGAGGCGGCGAACGCCTGCATCCAGTTCCACGGCGGCTTCGGCTTCGCGGCGGAATACGACGTCGAGCGGAAGTTCCGCGAAACGCGTCTCTACCAGGTCGCGCCGATCTCGACGAACCTCATCCTCGCTTATGTCGCGGAGCATGTGCTCGGCCTGCCGCGCTCCTTCTGAGACGTGAAGGCGGCGGCGGTGCGGCTCAGCGGCCGTGGGAGCGGTCGTAGCCGCTGCGGGAGGGCGAGGACCACCCCGCGAGCGCGCCTTCGGCGGGTTTCAGGATCTCGACGAGCAACGGGTGACAGCGGGCGGCGTCGCTCGAATGCTCGGAGGAGCAGTCCCCGCCCGGACAGGCCGACAGGCCGCCCAGAAGGTCGATCTCCGCGAAGAATTCGAGGAAATCCCCCGGCCGCACCGGGCTCGCCTTCATGAAATACTTCCACGTGTCGCGGGTGAAGCCCGTGCACATGAAGACGTTGAGCACGTCGTGCACCTGCGGCTCGGCGTCCGCGAGGGGGCGGCCCGTCGCGTCCGCGAAGGCGCGGGTCAGGTTCGAATGGCAGCAATGGTGATAGCGCCCGCCGCCCGACAGGAGATCATGCGTATAGGGGTCGCAGCGCGTGCCGATCACGTCATGCACCGCGCCGCCATAGGCGTCGAAGCCGTACCAGCCCAGCGTGTCGTGGGTGATCGTCGCCATGGGCCGGAGCGCGGGGAAGGACGACCAGAGCCGGTCCCCCGTCGTCAGATGCGTGCGGTGGAGCGCGCGGGTCTTGCCGGAATAGAAGCGCTCCTGCCGATCATGCGCGTTCCACAGATTGAGATCGCCGACCTGCGGCCCCTCGATGGAGACGATCCGGAAGAAATGCCCGGCGGGGACCGAAAAGCAGCGCGCATCGCGCGGCGGCACCACGACCTCGTCGACCTTGGTCAAGGTCTCGCGCGCGGCGCGGTAGAGATCCATCGGCGCGGGCGGCAGCGTCTCCACCGGATAGCAGATGACGGGCCGGACGGCCCGGCGGGCTTCGGCGTCGGCGGGCGGGATCGGAGACAAGGTCGGCGGCATCGGTCGACTCGGAGCGGGCGGGAGGACGGCAGCCTGCCCCGGAGCGGGCGTTCCGGCAACGCCCGGCTTCACGGTCGTGCGGCCCCGCGCTGCATCACGCCGGGTGAAGGATGTCCACCATCCGCGCGGGATCGGCGAGGCGGAACCCGGCATGGCCCGCCCGCG
>CAYNUN010000379.1:0-2443 GCA_964400345.1 uncultured Methylobacteriaceae bacterium | reverse complement strand
CGAGCACGCGCGCCACGCGCGGGTCGTCCTTGTGCACGTCGATGCCGAGCCGCTCCAGTTCCGCGAGCACGTTCGACTTGCCGGCCTGATCGGAGACGAGAACCAAGCGCCGATTGCCCACCGTCTCCGGCGCGACATGCTCATAGGTCTTCGGATCCTTGAGGACGGCGGAGGCGTGAATTCCCGCCTTGGTCGCGAAGGCGGAAGCGCCGACATAGGGCGCATGGCGGTTCGGGGCTCTGTTCAGAAGTTCGTCCAAGGCGCGGGAAACATGCGTCAATTGCGCCAAGGCCGCGTCGTCGACGCCGATCTCGACGATCTCCGCGAAGGCGGGCTTGAGCTTCAATGTCGGGATCAGCGTGGCGAGGTTCGCATTGCCGCAGCGCTCCCCGAGGCCGTTGAGCGTGCCTTGGATCTGCCGCGCCCCGGCCCGCACCGCGGCCAGCGAATTCGCGACCGCATTGCCCGTGTCGTCATGCGCATGGATGCCGAGATGCGTCCCCGGCACGGTCTTCGCCACTGCCGCGACGATCTCCGCGACTTCGTGCGGCAGCGTCCCGCCATTGGTGTCGCACAGCACCACCCAGCGCGCCCCGGCCTCATGCGCCGTCTTCGCGCAGGCGAGCGCATAATCGGGGTTCGCCTTCCAGCCGTCGAAAAAGTGTTCGCAGTCGAGCATCGCCTCGCGCCCGGCCGCCGTCGCCGCGCGGATCGAGTCCGCGATGCCTTCGAGGTTTTCCTCGAGCGTGCATCCCAGCGCGACATGGACATGGTAGTCCCATGTCTTCGCCACGAAACAGATCGCGTCGGCCTTCGAATCGAGAAGCGCGGCGACGCCGGGATCGTTCGCGGCCGACCGCCCCGCCCGCTTCGTCATCCCGAAGGCCGTGAAGATCGCCCGTTTCGTCCGCTTCTCCGCGAAGAATTCGGTGTCGAGCGGATTGGCGCCCGGATACCCGCCCTCGACATAGTCGATGCCCAACCCGTCGAGCATGGCCGCGATCTGCCGCTTGTCGTCGAGGGAGAAATCCACCCCCGTCGTCTGCGCCCCGTCCCGCAGGGTCGTGTCGAAGAGATGGAGGCGTTCGCGAAAAGTCATGACGGGAGATCCGAAGAGAGAGCGGCGAAAAGCGTGTCGGCCACGGCATCCCGACTTCTCAGGACGTCGTGATTCCAGAAACGGAGGGTGCGGAAGCCGTTGGCGGCAAGCCATGCGTCGCGGCGAGCATCGCGCAGGTTTTCGGCGTGCTGCGAACCGTCGCATTCGACGACGATCCGTCGATCGAAACAGAGAAAATCAGCGACGTAAGGACCGACCGGAACCTGTCGCCGGAACTTGAATCCGGAGAAACGGCGAGAGCGGAGCAGGTACCACAGCGCCCGTTCGGCGTCGGTCATGTCGCGCCGAAGCATGCGGGCGCGCAGCGTCTTCTCTCGAATGTCGGGCATGCCGCCCCCCTTCGTTTTCATCGAAAACGCAGGAACGCAACCGTTACGAACGCGAAGGCGACGCGCCCTTCCCTTCTCCCCTTGCGGGAGAAGGTGGACCGCCGAAGGCGGGCCGGATGAGGGGTCGCGCGATGCCGACAGCGGATACGCGAAATGAACGGACGCCTCCACGGAGAGATCGCGAGACCCCTCATCCGGCGCTTCGCGCCACCTTCTCCCGCAAGGGGAGAAGGGCGCGCTCTGCCCGCCGACATGGAGCATGGTCGCCGAGAGCATGGTCACTCCGAGCCCGACCCGTCACGGATTTCCCACCGTGTGATCCATTCGCCCGTCTCCGGGTCGCGGCCGTCCATGATCGTCACGCCCATCGAAACGATGAGTTCGCGGATGCGGTCGGCCTCGGCGAAGTCCTTGTCCGTCCGCGCCTTGATCCGCGCCGCGACGAGCGCGTCGATCTCGGCCTTCTTCTCGGGTTCGATCATCGCTTCACCTCCAAGTCAGTAAACGGCACCCTCGAGCCGCCGCAACGGCCGCGCGCTCTTCCCTTCTCCCCTTGCGGGAGAAGGTGGACCGCCGAAGGCGGGCCGGATGAGGGGTCTTGCGATCTATCCGCGAACGGACCGGCACAGCCCGAAAGGACCGCCATCATCGCTTGACCTCCCAGGTGGTCACCGGTTCGCCCGTGGCGGGGTCCTTGCCGTCCTTGAGCGCGATCCCCATCGCGGCGAGTTCGTCGCGGATGCGGTCGCTCTCGGCGAAGTCCTTCCGTCGGCGGGCTTCGAGGCGGGCGGCGATGAGGGCTTCCGCTGCCGTCCCGATGTCGTCCGACGGCCTCAGGTCAAGGCCGAGAAGTTCGGCGGCCCCGACCATGAAGGACGCGGCTTGCTCCGGGGTCGGGTTGCCGGACGCAGGCTCGCCGCCCCTCTCGTAGGAGAGCGTACCGTTCACATAGCCTGCCCAGACGTGGAGCAAGTCGAGCGCTTCTTTGGTCTTC
>CAYNUN010000378.1:0-2468 GCA_964400345.1 uncultured Methylobacteriaceae bacterium | reverse complement strand
CGGCCTTGCCGATATTGATGTTCATGTGGTCGGGGTTCGAGACCGCGCCCACCGTCGCGTAGCACTGACCGTGCACGAGACGCTGCTCGCCCGAATTCAGGCGAATGATGACGTAACCCTGGTCGCGACCGACGATCTGCGCATAGCCGCCCGCCGAACGGGCCAGCGCGCCGCCCTTGCCGATCTTCATCTCCACATTGTGCACGAGCGTGCCCACGGGGATGTTGCCGATCGGCATGGCGTTGCCGGGTTTGATGTCGACCTGATCGCCCGCGACCACCGTGTCGCCGACGGCGAGACGCTGCGGCGCGAGGATGTAGGACTGCTCGCCCGAACCGTAGGTGATCAGCGCGATGAAGGCCGTGCGGTTCGGATCATACTCGATCCGCTCCACCTTGGCGGCTTCGCCGGCGTGACCGCGACGCTTGAAGTCGACCAGACGATAGGTCCGCTTGTGACCGCCGCCGCGGAAGCGGACGGTGATGCGACCCGTATTGTTGCGGCCGCCCTTCGAGGACTTGCCTTCCGTGAGCGTCTTGACCGGCTTGCCCTTGTAGAGCTCGCTGCGGTCCACGATCACGAGCTGGCGAAGGCTCGGGGTGATCGGCTTGAAGGACTTGAGTGCCATGGTGTCCGTTCCTCAGCTCTCAGAGGCCCGTCGTCACGTCGATCATCTGGCCCTCGGCGAGGGTGACGATCGCGCGCTTGACGTCCGATTGACGACCGATCATGCCGCGGAACCGCTTTTCCTTGCCCTTGCGGACGAGCGTGTTGACGCTCTCCACCTTGACCTGGAACAGCTTCTCGACCGCAGCCTTGATCTGCGGCTTCGAAGCATCCTTGCGGACCTTGAAGACCACCTTGTTCTGCTCGGAGAGCGTCGTCGCCTTTTCGGTGATGACGGGTCCGAGAATGACGTCGTAATGACGCGGATCGGTGCTCATTTGAAGCGCGCCTCCAGCGCTTCCACGGCAGCCTTCGTCAGCACGAGCTTTTCGCGCCGGAGGATGTCGTAGACGTTGATGCCCTGAACCGGAAGAACGTCCACGTTCGGGATGTTCCGGGCGGCGAGAGCGAAGTTGGCCTCGACCTGCGCGCCGTCGATGAACAGCGCGTTCGTGAAGCCGAGCTTGCCGAAACGCTCGAGGAGCGCCTTGGTCTTCGGCTCGGCCGTCGCGGTGCTTTCGAGAACGACGATGCCGCCGTCCTTGGCCTTCGCGGAGAGGGCGTGCTTCAGAGCGAGCGCACGAACCTTCTTCGGAAGTTCATGCGCATGAGAGCGCACGACCGGGCCGAACGAACGACCGCCGCCGCGGAAGAGCGGCGCACGCGCCGAACCGTGACGGGCGCCGCCGGAGCCCTTCTGCTTATAGATCTTCTTGCCCGTCCGGTTGATTTCCGAACGACCCTTGGTCTTGTGCGTGCCCGCCTGACGCTTGGCGAGCTGCCAAAGCACCATGCGCTGGATCAGATCCTGGCGCGGCTCGAGACCGAAGATCTCGTCGGCGAGTTCGACGGAACCGGCCGCCTGACCGTCAAGAGTGGTGACATCGAACTTCATCACGCGTTCTCCTGACCTTCGGCCGCGGGAGCCTCGACGGCGCCCGAAGCCGCCATCCGGAAGCTGCCGGGCTTCGGCGCGTCCTTCGGAAGCGCACGCTTGACCGCGTCGCGAACATAGATCCAGCCGCCCTTGACGCCGGGAACGGCGCCCTCGACGAGGATCAGCCCGCGCTCCACGTCGGTCTGCACGACGCGCAGATTCTGCGTCGTCACGCGCTCGGCGCCGAGATGGCCGGCCATCTTCTTGTTCTTGAAGGTCTTGCCCGGGTCCTGACGGCCGCCGGTCGAACCGATCGAACGATGGCTGACCGACACGCCGTGCGAGGCGCGAAGGCCGCCGAAGTTCCAGCGCTTCATGCCGCCGGCGAAGCCCTTGCCGGTCGTCGTCCCGGTCACGTCGACGAACTGACCGACCACGAAGTGATCGGCAGTGATCTCCGCGCCGACCGGAATGACGTCCGCGGCGTCCACTCGGAACTCCGCGAGCTTCATCTTGGGCTCGACCTTGGCCACGGCGAAGCGTCCACGCTCCGCCTTGGACACGTTCTTGACCTTGGCTTTACCCACGCCGACCTGCAGCGCGGTGTAGCCGTTCTTGTCTTCCGTCCGATGAGCGACGACCTGGCAGTTGTCGACCTTCAGGACGGTCACCGGCACATGTTCCCCTGCATCCGTGAAGATGCGGGTCATGCCGACTTTCTGGGCGATGACGCCTGACCGCATAGTGTGACCCCGTGTCCCGCGATGCTCAGAGCTTGATCTCGACGTCGACGCCTGCCGCCAGGTCGAGCTTCATAAGAGCATCGACGGTCTGGGGCGTGGGCTCGACGATGTCGAGAACGCGCTTGTGGGTGCGGATCTCGAACTGCTCGCGCGACTTCTTGTCGACGTGCGGCGAGCGGTTG
>CAYNUN010000377.1:0-2468 GCA_964400345.1 uncultured Methylobacteriaceae bacterium | reverse complement strand
ACCGCTTCACGCGGATGCTGCCCTATGTGAACCGGGTCAAGGCGGTGGCGGGCGGGCGCGTCTACTCCCTCCCCATCAATCTGCTCACCATCAATCAATTCTTCGGCACGGCCATGGCTCCGGCCGAGGCGGAGGCCTTCATTCGCTCGCGCGGCCGCGCCGACATCAGGGAACCGAAGACCTTCGAGGAGCAGGGTCTGCGCTTCGTCGGCGAGGAACTTTATCGCGCCTTTTTCGAGGGCTACACGCGCAAGCAATGGGGCTGCGACCCCTCGGAGCTGCCCGCCTCGATCCTCAAGCGCCTGCCCGTCCGTTTCAATTACGACGACAACTACTTCGCTCATCCGCATCAGGGCATGCCGGAGGACGGCTACACCGCGATCGTCGAACGCATTCTCGCCGTCGACGGAATCGAGGTGCGGCGGTCCTGCCGCTTCGAGGATCTCGACGAGCCCTTCGCCCATGTCTTTTATTCGGGCCCGATCGACCGCTTCTTCGGGTTCGAACTCGGTCGCCTCGGTTACCGCACGCTGGATTTCGAAGCTTTCACGGGCGAGGGCGACCTTCAGGGAACCGCGGTGATCAATTACTGCGATCCCGATGTCCCCTGGACGCGCATCAGCGAACACAAGCATTTCGCACCGTGGGAAGCGTCGCGCTTCGAGCGCTCGATCGCCTTCCGCGAATACAGCCGTGCCTGCGGCCCGGACGACGTGCCCTATTATCCGATCCGTCTCGTGCGCGAGAAGCGCATGCTGCACGACTATGTCGAGCGTGCACACGCGCATAAGGGCGTCAGCTTCGTCGGCCGTCTCGGCACCTATCGCTATCTCGACATGGATGTGACGATCGGCGAGGCGCTGGCGGCGGCGCGGACCACGCTCGACCTGCTTCGGGGCGGCGGGACGCCGCCCGCCTTCTTCCTCGATCCCCTCGCATGAGGCGTCGCCGGCTCCCCCGAGGGGCAAGGCCGCGCGCGTCGTGGGGTGCGCACATCGTTGGCCCGCGATCCGCCGCGGTCAGACCGCCGTGTCGAGCCGAAGCGCCGCACCGCCCGCCGCGAGCGCCTCGTGACCCGCAGGCACCGCGGGAATGTCGAGCCCCTGTCTTGCGCATGCTGATCCGGTTTCCCGCTTCTCCGGCGCGCCTGATCGGACCGATCAACAACTGGGTAGGCCACGTTCCCGGCCTATTGCCTCACGGCGGGCGATCGAAACCGAAACGAGAGCGAGAGTTCTACGACGCCGATACAACGAAGCGGCGAGCATGAACGCTCTCGAACCGACAGCGTTCAAGACTATCGGGAGAGAACGTCCTGCATCCCGTCGGATGACTACGCTCGGCGATTTTTCCGGAAGTGGAGGAATGCGCGTGGATGGTGTGACCTGATTGAAACCCGATTCATCTCGTCTACGCCTCACATATGAGATTGCAGCGAAGTCCGTTGTGAAATCGGAGCGATCTCGTTTATGCTGATGTCATGTACGAGGTCGAAATGCTGTCGCGGCGTGGCGTCTTGACGCTGGGGGCACTGGTTCTGTCGTCCGTCTCCGCCAAGGCGGACGAAAGCGAGATCGGTCGGCTTCTGCAGGGCCGCGACCTTGCAGGCGCGGTCGAAGCGGCGCGGCGCGGCGCGGAAGCGGGCGATCCCGAGGCCCAGTTCAATCTCGCTCTGTTCCACTGGCACGGCGTCGCCGTACCGCAGAACTTCAACGAAGCCTTCCGCTGGGTGACGCTGGCTGCGATCGGCGGCTATGCCCGTGCGCCCAAAGCGCGCGCCGCCATGCTCGAATCCGTCGATCCCGCCGCCCGGAAGAAGGCGATGGAATGGATCCGGGCGCGGCTGCAGAAGGCGGCCGAGGAGGGCGACGATCGGGCCTTGGTGCTCATGTCGCTCAGCCATGCCCCCGAATACGGCTTTCCCGACGCCAAGGACGCCTATCTCTGGGCCTCGCTCGCGGTCGCCGCGGGCCGCATGGAGGCGCGCCGCCGCCGCGACGCCCTGCTGAAGGAGCTGCCGCCCGCCGAGGCGGCCCGCGTGCAAGAACGCGCTTCCGAATGGTTCCGGAAGTGGCGTAAGGTGAATTCGTGACGATCGGGCGGAGTGGGCCCGTATTGGGAGACGACGTGTGAGCAGCGACAATGCCCCGCCGCAATTCGTGTTCGACATGGCGGCCGCGCAGACCGCGCGCAACTTCTTGGTCGGCAATGTGCCCGCCGAGGAGGTGGCCGAGCACATGGCTGCAGCGTTTCAGGATCTTTACGGCACCGAGCATCTCGCCGACGATCTGATCAAGGCGGTCGAGCGGATTCTCGTCTTCATCGAGTCGGTTAACATCTCCGACGTCGATCTGCTGCTGCATTCCTTCATCTACTTCACGGCCAATTACGAAAGTCTCCGTGCGCCGCGCAACAAGCGCCCCCTGTTCGGCGGATTGTTGAAGCCGCGGCCGCGCGATGCCGCCCGG
>CAYNUN010000376.1:0-2488 GCA_964400345.1 uncultured Methylobacteriaceae bacterium | reverse complement strand
GAGCCGGATCAAGGTCATTCTGCTCCATCTGCTGAAATGGAAGCATCAGCCGGAGCGGCGCTCGAACGGATGGACGGGCACTCTTCGCGAACAGCGCCGTCGGGTCGCCAAGCTGATCAAGGAAAGCCCGAGCCTGCGCGATCATCCGGCCTCCGTCGTCGCCGAGGAGTATGGTTTCGCCCGCATGGATGCCGCCGAAGAGACCGGCTTGCCCGTCGAGACCTTCCCCGAACTCTGCCCGTTCAGGATCGAGGATGTGCTCGACGAGGACTTCCTGCCCGAGGGCGATCGATAGGTCGCGCATCGCTCCGAGAGCGCCGCTATAGTCGCCGAACGCACAACGAAGACACGAGAAGAGTATCCCATGCTGCGCGCCGCATCCGTCGTCCGAAAGCCCGCCGTGAAGGCGGAGAAGGTCATCGACACCGTGGTGCTCGACCATGACGGTCGGCACAAGCGGCGCATCGTGCTGACGGGCCGGGGCGGAACGGCCTTTCTGATGGATCTCGACAAGGCGACCGTGCTCGAGGACGGCGACGCGCTGAAGCTCGAAGACGGGCGGCTCGTGAAGGTGGAGGCCGCGCCGGAAAAGCTTCTCGAAATCACGGCGGAGAACCCGCTGCGGCTCCTGCGCACCGCCTGGCATATCGGCAACCGGCACACGCCCGCCGAGATCACGGCCGAGGCGATCTATATCGAGGACGACCACGTGCTGGCGGAGATGATCCGCGGGCAGGGCTGCGCGATCCGCCATGTCGAGCGGCCCTTCCGGCCCGAGCGCGGCGCCTATGACCACGGCCATGCGCACGACCATGGCCACGACCACGGGCATCACGACCACGGGCATGATCACGGCCATGCGCATGGTCATGTCCACGGCCCGGATTGCGGATGCGGGCACGACCACGCGCACGGCCATTCGCATTCCCATGCGCATGCGCATGCGCATGGACACGGGCACGATCATGCCGGTCACGACCACGACCACGCGCATTCCCACGACCATGCCCACGACCACGGCCATGGCCACGACCACAAGCATGGCTGAGCCCGCTTCGCTGCCGCTGATGGTCTGGCTGTCTCCGGCCTTCCCGGTCGGAGCCTTCGCCTATTCGCACGGGCTCGAATGGGCCGTGGAGACGGGCGACGTGACGGATGCGGAGACCTGCCGCGGCTGGATCGCCGATCTCCTCGCCTTCGGCTCCGGCCGGAACGACGCGGTGCTGCTCGCCGCCGCGTGGCGCGCGGCGGAGGCGCGGGACGGTGAAGCGCTGCACGCGACGGCGGAACTCGCCGCGGCGCTCCAGCCCTCGCTGGAGCGGCGGCTGGAAACGACGGCGCAGGGCAACGCCTTCGTGACCGCCGTGCGTGCCGCTTGGCCCGCCGACACCGTCGATCTGCTGAAAGCGGCTTGGGACGGCGACGTCGCCTATCCGGTCGCGCTCGGTACGGCCGCGGCGGGGCACGGGATCGGGTTGAAGGCGACGCTCGACGCCTTTCTGCTGGGCTTCGTCTCCAATATCGTCTCGGCCGTGGTTCGGCTCGGGCCGATCGGCCAGACGGACGGCCAGCGCATCCTCGCCGCGCTGATGCCCGACATCGCCGCGACGGCGACCTTCGCGGAGGCCTCGACGCTCGACGATCTCGGCGCGGCGGCCTTCCGCTCCGACATCGCCTCCATGCGGCACGAGACGCAATACACGCGGCTCTTCCGCTCCTGACCCGAAGGATCCTCGGCATGACCCGTTCGTCTCACGGCCCCTTGCGCGTCGGCATCGGCGGCCCCGTCGGCTCCGGCAAGACGGCGCTGATGGATGCGCTGTGCAAGCGGATGCGCGATCGTTACGACCTCTGCGCCATCACCAACGACATCTACACCAAGGAGGACGCGCGCCTCCTGACGGTCGCGGGGGCGCTGCCCGAGGAGCGGATCATGGGCGTGGAGACGGGCGGCTGCCCGCATACCGCGATCCGCGAGGACTGCTCGATCAATCTCGCGGCCGTCGACGAAATGAGCCGGAAGTTCCCGGATCTCGACCTCATCCTGATCGAATCGGGCGGCGACAATCTCGCCGCGACCTTCTCGCCGGAACTCGCCGACATCACGGTCTATGTGATCGACGTGGCGGGCGGGGAGAAGATTCCCCGCAAGGGCGGGCCGGGGATCACCCGCTCGGACCTGCTCGTGATCAATAAGATCGACCTCGCGCCGCATGTGGGCGCGGATCTCGCGATCATGGACCGCGACGCCAAGCTGATGCGGCGCGACAAGCCCTTCGTGTTCGCGAATACCCGGGCCGGGGTGGGCGTCGAGGTCGTCATGGACTTCATCGTGGCCGCGGGCGGCTTGTCCCCCAAGGCGAGCGCCGCTTAAGCTCGCCTTCGCGCTTTTCCGGCCCGTCTCTTGCTTGGCGGGCGGCGACCTTTTCGTTCCCCGGAGATAACCATGATCCGCGCCCGCACCCTTCTCGCCCTCGTCTTCGCCGCC
>CAYNUN010000375.1:0-2500 GCA_964400345.1 uncultured Methylobacteriaceae bacterium | reverse complement strand
CGAGGCGGTGCGCGGGCTCGATCTTCGTCCGAGCGGCGTTTCGCATGATCGCTTTACCGAAGTGCTCGGCGCCTTCGATGATCGCGAAGCGGTGGAACGGGCGATGCGCGGCGCACGCGTGGTGTTCCATCTCGGCGCCTTCATGTCCTGGCAGTCGCAGGATCAGGATCGCCTCTTCACCGCCAATGTCGAGGGCACGCGCGTCGTGCTGGAGAGCGCGATCAATGCGAAGGTCGAGCGCTTTCTCTTCGCGTCCTCGGGCGAGGTCTATCCGGAGGGCGCGCCCGAAAGCCTGCCGGTGGACGAGACCCACCCTCTGAAGCCGCGCTCGGCCTATGGGCTGACGAAACTCCTCGGCGAGGAGATGGTACGGTGGGCCGGGCGCAGCCATGGTCTGCCCTTCACCATCCTGCGCTTCTCCCACACGCAGGATGCGGCGGAACTGCTCGATCCTGCGAGCTTCTTCTCCGGCCCGCGCTTCTTCCTGCATCCACGAATCGCCCAGCAGCAGGCCTTCGGCAATGCGGCGGCGGTCGCCGCGCTTCGCGCCGTCGATGACGGGATGCCGGCCCATGTTCTCGCGCGCAACGAGAAGGGGCGGCCGTTCCGCATGATGATCACCGAGACGCGCGACATGGTGGAGGGCCTTCTGGCCTCGCTGACGACGCCGGCCATGGCGGGGGAGACCTGCAATCTCGGCGCAACGGAAGCCGTCGATTTCGCCGATGTTCTGCCGAAAATGGCCGCGATCACCGGCCTGCCCCTGCGGGTGGTGGACTTGCCGGGAGCCGGCGTGTTCTACGAAACCTCGAATGCCCGCATCCGGGAAATCGCCGGTTTCGAGCCGTCCTATCCGTTCGAGAGGATGCTGGAGGAGGCAGCCGTCGCATGGCGAGGGAAGCGGAAGTCCTGAGACCCGACGAGCGCGAATTGCCCGGCGGCGCGGCGGCGCTGGCCAAGGGGCTCTATCTGCTCGACGTGCGCGGCGAGCGCGAAACGCCCGCACGGTTCAAGGATCTCCAGGTCGCGACGGGCCTGCCGAAAGGTACGCTCGCGCGCATGCTCAATACGCTCGTCGCTTTCCGGCTGGTGCGGCACGAGGAGCGCGACAACACCTATCGCCTGGGCAATCGCCTGTTCGAGCTGGCGCATCGCGTCTGGGAGACGTTCGACCTTCGCGGCGCCGCCGCGCCTCAACTCGAAAGGCTCGCCCTCGAGGCCCGCGAGACGGTCGCGATCGGCACGCTCGACAACGACCAGATCATCTATATCGAACAACGCAGCCAGGGCGGGCCGTTCGGCTTCCGCATCGAGGTCGGTCGGCGCGCGCCCCTGCATTGCACGGCCGTCGGCAAGGCGCTGCTGGCCTTCTCCACGCCGCATGATCAACGGGCGATCCTGCATCGCATCGCGACCGAGCGCTTCACGCCGAACACGCTGGTCGATCCCGAACTGCTTTCGGCCGATCTCGCACTGACGCGGGCGCGCGGCTATGCGATGTCCAACGGCGAGCATGTCGAGGGGGTCGTCTCGGTGGCCGCGCCGATCTTCGACCATACCGGCAAGGCCATCGGCGCGATCGGCGTATTCGGACCCTCCTCGCGTAATCCGGAAGAGCGCCTGCACGGTTTCGGGCGTGACCTGATGGAAACCGCACGGCTGATCTCGGGGCATGTCGGCGCACCCTCCGTGAGCATCCATTCCCGCAAGGCGCCCGTGCGCGGTGCGGACCCCGATGTGGAATGCATGCTTCCGTGGAGCGCGAGCCTCGCCGAAGGGCCGTTCTGGTCGATCGCCGAACAGAAGCTCTATTGGGTGGATATTCTGGCGCCGGCCGTTCACCGGTTCGATCCCGCCGCAGGCACCAATGAAAGCTGCCCACTGCCGCGCCTTGTCTCTTCGGTCATCGAGCGCCGCGCCGGCGGCTTGATCGTGACGACCTCCGATGGTGTCGAGGAACTCGATTTCGCCTCGCGCCAGCTCACTCGGCGGGTCGATCCCGAGGCGATGCAGCCGGAGAACCGCTTCAACGACGCGAAATGCGATCCCGCCGGGCGGCTCTTTGCCGGCACGATGAGCCTCGACGCGACGCGCAAATCCGGCGCGCTCTACCGCATCGATCCCGATGATGCCTGGCAACGGATGGACCATCCGTTCACGGTGGCGAACGGGCTCGACTGGAGCCCCGACGGGCGCGTCTTCTACTTTACGGATTCGAGCGCCGGGGCGATCTATGCCTATGATTTCGACATGGCGACGGGCACGCCGAGCAAGCGCAGGGTCTTCGCGCGCATCGAGGCGGACGAAGGCCGCCCCGACGGACTGACGGTCGATTCGGAAGGCTGCATCTGGTCCGCCCTCTGGGACGGCTGGTGCGTGCGACGCTTCGATCCGCAGGGGCGCGTGATGCGCGATCTGCGCGTACCGGTTCACCGCCCCACCAGAGTGGCCTTCGGCGGGACGGCTCACAAGACCCAGTTCATCACCTCGGCGCGCGTCC
>CAYNUN010000374.1:0-2502 GCA_964400345.1 uncultured Methylobacteriaceae bacterium | reverse complement strand
GGCGGGGCGCACGCGCCGGATCGTCCGTCGTCTTGATCGCCCGCCGCGTTTTCGCCTTCGACCATTCAGGCGCGGTTCAAGGACGGGGGCGTTCCATCGGGGTCGGCTTCCGAGGAGTGCCCCGATGTCCATTCGTCTCGCGTTCGTTCGTCTCCTCTCGGTCCGTCCTGCGTCACTTCTCGCGGCGGCCCTCTGCGCTTTCTGGTTCTCGTCCGTCGCGCCCGCCGCGGCGCAGGAGAGGTTGGGCCTCGTCGTCGGCATTTCGACCTATCCCGACGGCTCGCTCGCGACCCCCGTGAACGACGCGGCGCTGGTGGCCGAGGCGCTGCAGGGCGCGGGTTTCGATCTCGTGCAGGGCGGGGATCTCGACGAAGCCGGGCTGCGCAACGCGGTCCGCGACTTCCTCGATCGCGTGCGGCGGGCGGGGCCCGACCCGACGGTCGTGATCTATTTCGCCGGCCGTGCGGCCCAGTTCGAGGGCGACGTTCATCTGATCCCGGCGGGCGCGCGGATCGAGCGTGCGGCCGACGTGCCGATCATTGGCTATCGCGTGTCGGACATCCTGCGCGCTTTGGGCGACGGCCGCGTCCGGATCGTGGCGATCGACGGCGCATATCCGTTGCCCGAACTCCAGGGTGAACCGCTTGCGCCGGGGCTTGCGCCGATCGACGCCCCGCCCGGCTCGCTGGTCGCGCTTTCGACCTCGCCCAATCTGATCCTGCCCGATGCGCCCGGCCCTTACGGGGCCTATGCCAAGGCCTTCGTCGAGATGATGCGCCTGCCGGGCCTCGATCCGGACGCGATGTTCGACAAGATCCGCCTCCGCGTTCACGAAAGCACCGGCGGGCGGCAGGTGCCGTGGCATGTCGCGCGCATCGAGCGCAGCGACTTCGCCTTCTTCGAGGCGCGGGACTCCGCGCAGGCGCTGCCCGCGCCCGCCCCGCCTCGGCGCGTCACGGCCGACCGGCCGTTGCGCGCCATGTCGCCCGACGAAGCCTATTCGGTCGTGATCGAGCGCGACGAGATCCCGCTTTATCAGGACTATCTGACCTATTTCCCCGATGCGGCGCCCGCGCCCCGCATCAAGGCCCTGCTGTCCGTGCGCCGTGAAGCCGTGATCTGGCGGCAGACGCGCAACCGCGACACGCGCGAGGCCTATTGGACCTATCTTCGGCGCTATCCCGACGGTTTCCATGCCGCCGATGCGCGGCGCAGACTGGCGCGGCTTTCGGCGCCCTTGTTCCCGCCTCCGCTTTTCGACGTGTTCGAATATGTCGATCTGCCGCCGCCCCTGCCGTTCTTCGACACGATCCAACCGACGGTGATCGTGCAGGAATTCTACCTTCTGCCGCCGCCGCCCCGCACCGTCATACTGCTGCCGCCGCCGCCGCCGGAGTTGATCGTCCTGCCTCCGCCTCCGCCGCCGCCGCCGGGTTTCCTGCCCGTCCCCGTTCCGATCCCGACCCCCGGCTGGGCGAAGCCGCCTCGTCCGCACCGCCCGCCGGTGGTCGTGCAGCCCGTGGTCGCGCCGCCGCCGACGCCGCGGCTGACGCCCCGCGCCGCTCCCGTTCCGGTTCCGGTTCAGGTTCCGGGGGCTCCGCCCGCCGTCGGCCCCGCGCCGGCTCCGACTCCGACTCCGTCGCCGGCCGTTCCAGCGCCGGGTGCGGCTCCGATCCCGGCTCCCGCTCCCGCGGTTCCGGGAGCGCCGACCACGGTGCAGCCCGGCGCGCCGCGGCCGCCCGTCGCGACCCCGGCTCCGCCCGTCGTCGCGCCCGGTGCGCCGCGTCCGCCGATCGCCGGTCCTGCGCCGGTTCCGCCCGCCGCGCAGCAACCGCTCCGGCCGCCGACGGCCGTCGCCCCGCCGCCCGCCGGGCAACCTCCGCGCGCCGGCGAGCCCTCCGATCGTCAGGCGCGTCCGCCGATCGCGCCGCGGCCGGACGGAGGGCCCGGCCTGCGCGGACCCGACCGTGCACCCGACCGCGAGCCCGGCACGACGGGCACGCCCGGCGGTCCGCGTGTTGCGCCGCCGCTCGCACCCGCTCCGGCCGCCCCGCCGCCCGTCGTCGCGCCTCCGCGTGCCGCACCGCCGCCCGCCGCCGTCATGCCGCGTCCCGATCCGGATCGCGCCGCGCCGCAGCGCGTCGAACCGCGGTCCATGCCGCCTCGCGCGGAACCGCCGCGGGCCGCGCCTCCGCGTGACGAGCCTCAACGCGAGGCGCCCCGCGCGGCTCAGCCGCGGGCTGAACCGCCTCGCGCCGAACCGCCCCGCGCCGCACCGCGGTTCGAATCGCCGCGGTTCGAAGCACCGCGGCCGGCACCGCCCGTTCAGGCCGCGCCCCGGCCTGCGCCGCCTCCGCCCGCCGCCGCGCCGTCGCGCTCCGAGCCGTCGCGCTCCGCGCCGCCGCCCGCGGCTCGCCAGGGCGGCGTCTGCGGCGGTCCGGGGCAGCCGCCCTGCGCGCGTTGATCGCCACAAGAAAAAGGCCGCGGAGCGATCCGCGGCCT
>CAYNUN010000373.1:0-2509 GCA_964400345.1 uncultured Methylobacteriaceae bacterium | reverse complement strand
CGACACGTCCCTGTGCGCGAACCGCCCCGCGAACTTCGTCAGCGGTCCCGGCCGCTGCTCCGCGTCCGGCTGCTCGATGACGAGCCGGACAGGGCGCGACGGGTCGACGACCTGCCGGAGGTCGTCGGGCAATTTCTCGACCGGGTAGTTCTCGCGAACGATCTTGTTCATGGCTCCGCTCCGAAGCGGATCCTACCACAGCCGCTAAGCGAACGTCTTGCGGGGATCGAAGGCGTCGCGGACCGCCTCGCCGATGAAGATGAGGAGCGAGAGCATCACCGCGATCACGAGAAAGCCCGTCAGGCCGAGCCAGGGGGCCGAGAGATTGCTCTTGCCCTGCAGCAGCAATTCGCCCAGCGAGGCCGTGCCCGGGGGCAGGCCGAAGCCGAGGAAGTCGAGCGACGTCAGCGTCGTGATCGAGCCGTTCAGGACGAAGGGCAGGAAGGTGAGCGTCGCGGTCATGGCGTTGGGCAGGACGTGCTTCGTCATCACCGCGGCGTCGGACAGGCCCAGCGCCTTCGCGGCGCGGACATAGTCGAAATTCCGCGTCCGCAGGAATTCGGCGCGCACCACGCTGACCAGCGCCACCCAGGAGAAAAGCTTCAGGATGCCGAGCAGGGTGAAGAAGGAGGGTGCGAAGAAATTCGACAGGATCATCAGCAGATACAGCGTCGGGATCGCCGACCAGATCTCGATGAAGCGCTGCATGTAAAGGTCTATACGACCTCCGAAATAGCCCTGCACCGCCCCCGCCGCGATGCCGACGACGGAGGAGAGGCCCGCGAGCAGCAGACCGAAAAGCACGGAGATGCGGAAGCCGTAGATCACGCGGGCGAGCACGTCGCGGCCGCCGTCGTCCGTGCCCAGCCAGTTCCATTCGAGATTGCCGCAGCCGGTGCCGCCGCGCTTCTCCGCCACGGGACGACAGACCTCGTCGGCGAGCATCCATGTCGGCGCGGCGGGTGCGGGCGTGGGAAGGTCGAGATTGATCGTGTTCGGCGCGAAGCGGATCGGCGGCCACAGCGCGAAGCCGTTGGCCGTGATCTCCTCGGCGATGACCGGATCGCGGTAATCGGTGCGCGCGAGGAAGCCGCCGAACTTCTCCTCCGGATAATCGACGAAGACCGGGAAGAGATGCTCGCCCTTGTAATGGACATAGACGGGCCGGTCGTTGGCGATGAACTCCGCGAACAGCGACAGGCCGAACAGGACGAGGAAGATCCGCAGCGACCACAGCCCGCGCCGATTGGCGCGGAAGCTCGCGAGCCGCCGCTCGTTGATCGGGGAGAGGTTGAGGAGCCCCTTGCGCGGCAGGGGCGGGGCGAGCGGGGTTCCGGCTGCGTCCATCTCAGGCCTCCCGCGTCTCGAAATCGATGCGCGGATCGATCCAGGTATAGGTGAGGTCCGAGAGGAGGTTCACCACGAGGCCGATCAGGGAGAAGATGTAGAGGGTCGCGAACACGACCGAATAATCGCGGTTGATGATCGATTCGAAGGACAACAGGCCCAGCCCGTCGAGCGAGAACACGGTCTCGATCAGCAGCGAACCCGTGAAGAAGGCGCTGATGAAGGCGCCCGGAAAGCCGGCGATCACGATCAGCATCGCGTTGCGGAAGACGTGGCGGTAGAGCACCTGCGTCTCGGTCAGCCCCTTCATCCGCGCGGTCAGGACATATTGCTTCCGGATCTCTTCGAGGAAGGAGTTCTTGGTCAGGAGCGTCGACGTGGCGAAGGCGCCGAGCGCCATGGCGAGGATCGGCAGCGCGACGTGATGGGCGTAGTCGACGATCTGCAGATGCCAGGGGAGCGTGTCGAAATCGTCGGAGCTGAGCCCCCGCAGCGGGAAGAAGGGCAGGAAGGACGAGCCCTCCCCGAACAGCACGATCAGCAGGATCGCGAAGAGGAAGCCGGGCACGGCATAGCCGACGATGACGACGGCCGAGGTCCAGGTGTCGAAGCGCGAGCCGTCCTTCACCGCCTTGCGGATGCCGAGCGGGATCGAGATCGCGTAGGACAGCAGCGTCATCCAGAGCCCGAGCGAGATCGAGACGGGCAGCTTCTCCTTGATGAGCGTCAGAACCTCGACGTCGCGGAAATAGCTCTTGCCGAAGTCGAAGCGCAGATAGTTCCACAACATCACGGCGAAGCGCTCGGGCGCGGGCTTGTCGAAGCCGAACTGCGCCTCGAGCTGCTTGATGAAGGCCGGGTCGAGCCCCTGCGCGCCGCGATATTTGGAGGCGCCCGCCTCGGCGGCGGAGCCGCCGGGCTGCATGGCGCTCTGGCCGCCGAAATCGTTGCCGCCGCCCGAAAAGCGCGAGGTCGCCGACGCGTCGTTGCCCTGCAGCTGCGCGAGCACGCGCTCGACCGGGCCGCCGGGCGCGAACTGCACGATGACGAAGGAGATGAGCATGATCCCGAACAGCGTCGGGATCATCAGCAGCAGACGGCGGGCGACGTAAGCGAGCATGGGTCAGACGCCCTTTCCCTTCGCCCCTTGCGGGAAAAGGCG